>JACONB010000047.1 GCA_014323965.1 Prochloron sp. SP5CPC1
GTCAGCCATCGAGGGTTTAGGGGTGGCATTCCAAACCATATTCGGATCCTGATTCCAGTATTCATAAATCAGTTTTCTATATGGCAAGTACTCAAAAAAACGCGCTCTTCTAGACATGGTTGCTTCAAGAATTTCATTCCCAAAGGTAATCATTACGTCTCGAGGACAAACAGCACAATATTGATTGTTGACTTCAAAGTTAGGAGTTTTGATAGAGGTCGAAAAGTCGTGCAGCTCTGGTCTGCGAACTTTAACATGATGAGACTCTAGAAGGGAGGCGAATCCAGCCAGCTCTTCATTAGCTTTCTCAATCGTCGCTTGACTTTTCGGACCCACAGGAAACGGAACCCGATGGGCTAAATTCGGATCCCTTAACTTTGGATGATTCCCTGGCTCAGTAGGTTCAAAGTTGGCATGATTCGCAAGACCAACCACTACCTCTTCTAGTTCATCCCATTCATTCCAAGAATTAACGATAGATTGGTTACCCAACATAAGCATCTACTCCTTTGGTTGTTATTGTATTGAACGTATCTGGGAACAGCGCAAAAAGGTGAGATTTAAACCGATCCATCGAGATCAGTTTTTGTCCTAACTCAAAATTGTATTCAGTGATGGCCTTTCGAGCAGGTTCATTCAGAAGTAACTCGGCGATTTCTTCTACAAAAGTAGGTTGTGGTAAACCATCATCAGTATCTGAAATGGTCATCAGAGGAGCTCGGAAACCTTTGGATCCGTAAATTGAGTCATAAAGCTCATAGGTGGAAGAGCAATACAATGTATTACAGGCAATGGCCTCTCCAGGGGGTAATCCATATCCTTCAAAGCGGAAAGAAGTTAGGAAAGAGTTAAGATCAGCACACTGAACTAGATCTCGAACTGAAAACTCTGGAGCCTTATTTATTCCCTGGCTACATCAGGTTCCTCTTCTTGTAACCCAGTCACGAAAAGGTAAGGCAAACATTGGCTTCCCTTAGCCACCAAGCGCTGATGTAAGCCAGCCAGCAATTGAATATCCCGATCGATCCGTTTTTCAGGAACAATTCGGCTACAGCGAGAGATAAGATAGGCTGAAGTGGGAATTGCCCAAACCGATCGAAACCGCTCCTGAAGGTCTGAAGGCGCTGTCCGATCGAATGTATGGAAAAAGGGTAGGACTCGGATCCCGGCATTGGGTGCCCATTTTATGGCCTGTTCATAAACCCAGGAATTGGTTACCACAAAGTAGATATGGTCGCTGTAAAATGGCCGTGGAATATTAAGGTACGGTGGTGATCCATAGCGATCTTTGACGTAGTACCACATGAGATCGTGATCTCTCCAGATGACATACTTCCCCAATTGATGGCGGTCTCCGTAGATCTCAATAGCGTCTCGCAAAGCTAATGTATAAACTAAATTCTCAGGTAATGTGCCATTCTCCACCAAGATATGTCTGACATTGCACCTTTCCCATGTATTTAATAAGAGTTGGCAAATAGTAGCCTGTAATCCCCTCATGGTTTGTAAGATTTTATCATCTGGCTTGCCCGGATCCGCCTTCACAACCCTATCAATTAAAGAGAGAATAAAATCTCGATTGTAATTGGGCAGGGAATGAAGATCTGGCAAACGGCATAGTTGAACCCATTCGGGCAACATGCTGCGATCCTGTTCAGTATAATCACGTCCAAATCCAGGTTTACGAGCTTTGATGTCTAGCCCCAGATCGAGATGTATCAAAAAACCACTTTGGTGGAATAGATAGGCCATCTTGAGGCATTCTTCAACGATGCCCGACATGACAACTCCATCAAAGGAAATGCAGTAAAGTGAAGAGTGGGAAAAATTTTCAATCATGACTTCCTCCTATGTAATACTGCAAAGTGTTCTAGAAACGTAGCATCATATCGATCGGGTAATGATTTCTGGAAGAAAGCTGCTTCTTCTGCAAGGGCATGAGTAATTTTTACATTTGAATATCCAGATGTCATGGTTAATGAATTGGGATCGATGAGCTGAAAATCTGATTCTGGCCAATCAAATTCGTCTTGATAAAAGCTTCTAAGCCGTTGAAACACTGGATGTTGGAGTGCTGATGGGGGCCAGAAATCAAAAGCTAGAACTGAGTTTGTCTCTTGAATTTCAGCAATTCTACCAAGATAGAACTGCCATAATTCCGCCTTGAGATAATAGCTAATTCCTTCCAGTAGCACAAAAGTTGGCCTGCCATCAATATGATGAGCTAAGGTTTCAAATATAGAGATAGACTCCTCTGGATCAGATAAATCCCCCACGAGAAAATGCACTGGACGTTGTGGTAATTGTAATTGTTCGATGATTTGCTGTATCCGTGAAGCCTTAAATTCAATCATTTCTGCAAGATCGATCTCATAAGACTCTATAGATTGTTCTAGTAAGTAGGGATAAGAACTGAGACCCGCTGCAAAATTGATGAAAACACCCTCGGGATTGGCAGACTGGAAATCACAGATGGCTGTGAGAAAATATCGGTTGCGCAAGGCTAAACCAATGTCTTCAACATCACAGACTTGCTGTAAATAACGTTGATGAAAAGCATTGAAATCCTCTTCCATGTTAGCAGGTAACCAATACGGAGCAAGACTATCGAGACTGACATCTTTCCGCCTAGCTCTTGCTATAGCCGTCAGAAATGCTGTCGAAGACAGAGTGTGTTCCTTTTCACGCATAGTCATATTCAAGTATTTCACTCATCCAGGGTTGGATACCGGACTGCTGCACCCAGTTGTAATGGGCAAACCCTCGCAAGGTTGTTTTGGGTCGCTGGCGCACGGACTCGGGCAACAGACCTTTCATGGCTTCCCTGAGCAAGAATTTATTTTCAAACCAGGGGACTGACGGCACCGACAGCAAGTATAACACCAAGCGCAAATCGAAAAACGGAAAGCGAACTTTAACGGGAAAACCACTGAAGCCCGGATCGGACCAAGCAAATATATTGGACCACAAGGGAGCCGCCGCCATCCCGTAGCGGTCTTTCTGCGGTGAGACAGTCAATCTTTCTTGCAGTCGCCCTTTCAATTGCATTCGTTCGGCGAAATCTGGGTTAAACCAGTCAGGAAAATCAATCTTTTGCTGCTCTTGCTGCTCTCTTTTCAGCCACTGACGCAACCGGGTACGCAACCTCACCCGGGCACGAAGAGAACGGATGTAACCCAATAGCGACTTATTCTGGGAAAAGGGCGCTGGATAAAGGGCCGGATCGCCACCAAACCCAGCTAGCAGCACCCGACTGTACCCAGCTATGCGCCGCGTAATTTCCACTTCCGCCAATTGTTCGGGAATCAATCGAGGTTCGGGATAGATGTATTCTGGGTGTTCCCCTGGGGCCTGCCCGATGTAGTCTTCCGCCACGAGGTACTCTATTGGAAAACCTGCCATCTCGGCGACTTCTTTAGCATAGTCTCCTTCGTCGTCGGGAATCAGATGTTTGTAGACGATCGCGTAGGCCCGAAAATCAACAGGGGAACCCGTTGCCGTCATTAATTTATAGGCAGTGGCGGCGATACTGGTGGAGTCCATTCCCCCGCTTAAATGGGTGCCCGCACTGTTGGTCCGCAGTCGGTCTGCAACTGCCCTTTCAAACAACTCCCGAAACTGCTCGACATATTCTTCTGGGCGCTGGTAACGCAGGTATTCAACTGCTTCGGGCATCTGCCAGTAACGCCGGACGCGCATCTCGCCCTCTGACCAAATCAGGGTGTGGGCGGGGGGCAACTTTTGGATATCGGCAAAGGTGGTGGCGGCCATATCCATATTCATGCTGAATAGCAGGAAATCTGCGCGCCGCGAAGCGGATCCCTGCGGGATCGCCCCTTCATTCAGTCTATCCGATACCTCTGGGTGCAGGCGCAGACAGTTGAGAGTATTGCTAAAAATCAGGCCCTTTCCGATTGTTGCATAGAAAAAAGGCACGACCCCAAAATGGTCCCGGGCGCAGAACAAGCGCTGCTGGGGGCCATCCCAAATAGCCAAGGCAAAATCTCCACTCAGTCGCTCCAAACAAGCGTCTCCCCAAACCTGGTAGGCGTGCAAAACCAGGTCAACATCCGTCACGTCGTTCTCTAGATTCCGTCGGGAAGCACGCAGTTGGTCAATCAAATCTTCGCGCCAGTCCAGGCGGATATCCCCAGTAATCCAAACTTTCCCATCGAGACTGTGGGGTTGCCGTTCTGTTGCTGATTCCCAGGTAGTCCGCAAGAGGGCGTGACCGAAACCGACATAACCGTCAGTCCAGGTATCCCGGGCATCGGGGCCGCGAAATGCCATTAACTCTGTCATAGTCTGTAACAGGGCGGGGTCAATGGGTTGACCGTCGCCGTGGAGAATACCGACAATACCGCTCATCTAGCAATCCTAAATCATTGGTAAAAAGTTTACAGCAGTTGGGTCCAGCGAAGGGAGCAGGGGGGCAGAGGGAAAGAAGTCCTATAAGATAAAATAGTCAAACAGCGCGATCACTAAGAGTGGCGCTGCGCGATCGCAAGGGAGGTCGAATATGACACAAGCTGTCGTCCCAGCAACGGATGTGGCTATCAATGAATCTCAAGAAAAAGAACATCTGTTCACATTCCAAGAATATCTCGAATATAAAGGAGAACCGGATGTTCTCCATGAATTAGTCAGGGGGCAACTAATACCCATGTCCGCACCAACTATAGAAGACACAAAAATATGCGAATTTTTAGTCTACAAGTTACAGCGCTACTTTGCCGCCCAAAATATATCAATGGTTGCTAAAACAACTGTTGGTGTTAGGTGCTGAAACCGAACGCCAACGTGCGGAAACTGAACGCCAACGTGCTGAAAAGTTAGCCCAGCGTTTACTAGAAGACGAAATAGATTAAAATTACCAATTCCATCAACTCTGTCATTAGATCATGTGAGATAGTAGGAAAGAGATAAAAAATGCGCGATAAGATGGTTATGGTCACTTCAACTCAACTCTCGGATCGAGTTATAGAGGTAGTAGCTCGTCCTGAAATTGAATTGTTTCTGTATTGTTCAAGAGTTCATATTGACTCTCAAACTGCTGAATGTATCAAGGTTTTACTTCAGGGAAATATAGACTGGAATTACCTCATCGGAACAACACTCCAGTTTGGGAGCACACCATTATTATTTTGGAACTTAATTACTTTATTTTCAGAAGAAATACCTAAGTCTATCTCTGCTCAAATGCGTGATATTTTTCTGATCAACGCTATCAAAAATATAGCTTTAAAAGACGAACTCTTGAAACTGTTAGCACTGCTTAAAGATAATGATATACCTGCTATTCCATTCAAAGGTCCTGTTCTATCTATTTCTGCTTATGGCAAATTAGATAGGCGCATATTTAGCGATTTAGATATCTTGGTACATGAGCAGGACTTTTTAAAAGCAAAAAAACTGCTTATTTCTCAAGGATATCAAACTAAGCATGACGAAGAACATCAAATTGAGTGTCTTCAAGCCCAACTTCTACGTAATGATGGTAAGGTAAATTTAGATCTTCATTATGGAATTCCACCGAAGTATCTTAATCTTGATCCTGAATGCTTCTGGGAAAGCCTTGAACCCTTATCTATCTCTGGTCAGACGATACTAACCCTTAAGCCAGAAGCTCATTTGCTGATTCTGTGTGTGAATGGACATAAGGAGCGTTGGCGGCTATTTGGAAAATTATGTGATGTGGCTGCCATGATTCAAACCCATCAAGACATGGATTGGGAATGGCTCGTGGCAGAGGCTAATAGATTAAAAATTAAGCGTATTCTTTATTTGGCTTTGTTACTAGCTAATACCCTTTTGGGAACTACGATCCCCCAAAAATTACTTGTAATAATTAAATCAGATCTCCTAATGAGGTGCTTAGTTCTAGAGTCAAGTCAACAGCTTTTTTCTGAAAATTTTAGTTTCCATAAATTTAATTATGACCTTTATGCACTGACTATAAAAGAAAACAGAGTATTTTTTGTCTTGAATACTTTAATTATTCCAACACAGGCCGATAAAGATTTACTGCCACTGCCCACCTCTCTCTTCTTTCTTTATTATTTTATTCGACCAATTAGACTGATAGTTAAATATATGGCACTCCCCATCATGATTAGGAAATAAATTCGCGCCCCTACTAGGAAACGAGGATTGAGTTCAATTGCCCGAGGATGGTTGGGATGGAGATCCGGGTGATACTGACGAGCAAGACGGCGAAATGCGGCTTTAATCTCCTCAATAGTAGCATCGTTGGAGACCTGAAGAATTTGGTAATAATTACGATCTTATTTCATAGATTACAGCTATTAATCTATTCTTTGTATGATGTATAGTAGCAAAAAGATGCCCATGAAACCAAAATTTAAAGATATCCGCGCCTGGGAACAAGCAGAACTACTGCTCCAACCCGCTTTTATTCGGATACTAGATAATATTCGCAAACAACTAGAGCTATCCTCCTGGCGGGGTACTTTCCAGGAAATTACCACACCCTACCCAGGGTACCACCTCTGCTTGACTAGAGAAGGTGAAAAACCAGTTGAGGTGGATATCTGGTATCTTTGTTATCAAATCTGTTTCCAAAACTACCACCCCGTAGAGAAGGATACCCAAGAGGTAGATATCGACACCAGTTTAATTGACGAAACAGGGGAAGTGGATTGGCATCTTTTGGAAACCAAGGCACAGCATTGCGTCAAAGAGATATTTGTTAATTTACCAAGTTCCAATTGAATGATATCATAAACCTATGAGTAAAAAAAAGAAACGCAGGAAGCATAAAGGCCCCCATTATTTTCGAGAGCCATTCAACTATCGCGGTGTCAATTGCAAAGCGGTTTCCGGTGAAAGAGCGAGGAAGCAGTGCCGTAAATGGAATAAGTTCGTCGGCAAGAGAAGCGAATTATTGAAGCAAGGTTTAGTTGCCGAAGCGGAGCAACTGGAAGCTGAGTACTGGGGGGTTAGTAAGGATGACAATTCTAATGAGACTCATATGGTCTTGGAAACTGAATTAGAAGAAACCCTTTGTGATGTTGTTTATGATGGTTATCTAAATAACTTTTATTATCGTTGACTTTTCAGTAGGAATATTAAAATGGAAGGAAATCAACTTTTACAAATGGCATCAAAAGGAGTTTTGTTGTACGATCGCTCTCATTGGGGATTAATTAAAATTACAGGTTCGGATCGCCTGCGCTACCTCCACAACCAAAGTACCAACGATTTTAATTCTTTGCAACCCGGAGAAGGAAGGGAAACCGTTTTCATTACTTCTACCGGACGAACCATCGATTTAGCTACTGCTTACGTGACGGAAGATGCTATTTTGGTGCTGGTTTCTCCCAACCGTCGTCAGCAACTTATGGAATTTTTAGATAAGTTTATCTTTCCCTTCGATCAGGTTGAATTGACCGATATATCAGCTGACTATGCTGTATTTAATCTTATCGGTGCTCAAAGCGATATAACTTTGTCAAAATTAGGAGTAGAAATAATTAGCGCTGAAGGTACTCACGCCTTAGTAAATATAGCAGGAGTGGAACTTCTGTTGGCAAAAGGTAGTGGTTTAGCTATTCCCGGCTATACTTTAATCCTACCCCAAGATAAGACAACAGCAGTAAGGGATATTATGAGAGAAAATGGCATCCAAGAGATAGGGGATCCCTCTTGGGAAATACTTCGCATTCACCAAGGAAGACCTTACCCAGATCGGGAACTGACAGAAGATTATAATCCCTTGGAAGCAGGTTTATGGCGCTGCATTTCTTTTGAGAAAGGGTGTTATATCGGTCAAGAAACTATTGCTCGTTTAAATACCTATCAAGGGGTGAAGCAGAGACTGTGGGGAGTGAAATTTCATGAAGAGGTGACCGTAGGTACAAAAATCACATTAGAGGGGAAGAAAGTGGGGATAATAACTAGCTATACAAAAACAGGGTCATTTGGTTTAGCCTACGTGCGCACCTTCGCTGGAGGTGCTGGTGATCAAGTCCAGGTGGGAGAAACCACCGCAGAATTAGTCTCCGTACCGTTTTTAACCCACGAATATTATCGTTAGTGGCGCGCAGGTTTCTTGGTGATAAGTATTTAGAAGGATATGGTTTCTACAATTGTTACCCAACCCGCAAAACTTTCCCTGGAGAGATTTCTGGAGTTACCAGAAACAGAACCGGCCAGGGAGTACATTGACGGAGTGATTACTCAAAAACCGATGCCCAAGGGAACCCACAGTCGTTTACAAGCCAAACTTGTCACTGTCATTAACCAGAATGTGGAAGCTGAGAAGATTGCCTACGCTTTTCCGGAACTACGGTGTACCTTTGGGGGACGATCCATTGTTTCTGACTTGGCAGTATTCACTTGGGACCGTATTCCTTTTACCAGTACTGGCAGAGTACCAGAGAACTTTGTGTTGCCCCCTGATTGGGCAATCGAAATTCTCTCTCCTGACCAAAGTCCTAACCTTGTCATCGGCAAACTTCTGCACTGTATCCAGCATGGTAGTTCCTTGGGTTGGTTTTTGGATCCGAACCATGAGAGTGTTTTGATTTTCCAAGGTGGCAAACAGCCTGAACTTTTGCGGGGTGACGCTCCTTTGTTGGTGCTTCCAGAACTTGATTTAGAGTTAACGGCAGCAGAGATTTATAGTTGGCTCATTTTGAACCGAACCTAGTAGCAAATACACCATTTCATTGCTCACTGTTGGTTAATTCTTCCATAATTTCCTTCCTCTTAGCAGCCATTTGTTGGATTTGGTCTTTATACTCTGGGGGAGCGAGGCTTAAAGCCTTATTAAATAAGGGTTTTGCTTCCTCCTCTTTTCCTTGCTCTACCAAAATCATTGCCTTAGCGAGAAGGGGACGAAAATCCTGTGGATTGCTCTCAATTCCTTGGTCATAAACAGCGATCGCCTCGGGATAGCGTTTTTGACTGGCGTATATTTGACCGAGCAATAACTGTAATCCAGTAATCTTTCCGGTGTCTGATTCCTCTGAATTGGATCGTACCTCCGAAGACAGGGTATCTTCTACCAAACTGATGGCTGCTTGGGGACGGTCTTGTTTTAAGAGTAAATTTACCATTCCTACTATAGCATTCATATTTGCAGGATGGGAAGCTAAAACAGTGCGATAGTTATCAGCTGCTGACTCATCTTCTCCAACTTGTTCTTGTGCTTGGGCTAGTAAAATTCGGTAGTCTGGTTGGTTTGGATTGAGATCCGCTAACTTTTCTAAAGGAGCGAGGGCACCAGTAATATCTCCCAGCTTCAATTTGCTCTCCAGCAGTCCTAGCAAGGCAGTCTGGTTCTCTGGTTCCCGTTGCAATACCAGTTCGTAACCTTTAGCTTGAGTTGCCAATTCTACTTGGGCTGGAGTCTCTTGAGTTGTTGTCTGGGATTGATATCTCCCGGTAACACTACTCAGTACAGGCAGTATTGAAAAGCTGAGCAATGCTAAGATAGCCAGTACTATGACAACATATAACCAGCGATTGCGTTTAGTTTGAGATTCTTTCATGTTTTCCTTATTGGGGGTCTTGAGCTAAAAAAGACCTATCTTTAGGTAAAGAAGCCACTGGTTCCGTGAGGGTAAACTTTCCAGCCATGATCCATTGCTTTAATTCTAGGGCTACTTGTCGCGATAAAAAGATGCTAGCTACTTGAGCAACTCGCACCGTTTTCCCTTCAATGGTAATGGAACCGCTTTTGAGTTGTTTGTAGGTGACTAAACCGAAAGTGGGGCGAACCCGACGGGGAATGGAGAAATCTATCACGGGAGCCACAATATCTTGGTCTTGTACCGTGCAGCGTTGCACCACTTCTTCCCCCAGTACTGGTAGGGGTATTCCTACTCCTAACATTAGAGAAGGACCGTAGTGCTTAAAGTAGCACCCCCGCACCCAACGGGAATTCATTTCTTTAGCATCTCCAATCAAAGCTAGAGTTGCAGCAGGTCCGATGGGAGTGCGATTGGGTAAGCGTTTTTGCTCTGGGTTGTGCTGGGTACCTTCCCAAGCAACATAACCAATAGCTCCTCCGA
>JACONB010000048.1 GCA_014323965.1 Prochloron sp. SP5CPC1
AGTGTAGAGGGCATCTTTCCCGGTAAAGCTGGAAACGAAAGCTAAACGCACCCGGTCTTGAAAGACGGTGTTATCGGTACCTCCATCAGGGCCACCGAAAGCATCAGAAATAGCAAATACTACTTCTCCTTCCAGTTTGGTAGTAGTGGAGAACTGGTGGTCTTCTAGGAAATCTACTCGCCCTTCGATGTCATCTACCCGAGCGCCGAGAATGGCTAATTCTGCTTCAAACTCGCTCACCAACCGCTGGATCTGGCGCCTATCCCGACGTGAGATCTGGCTTTCGTCACGGGAAGAGGTGCGGACAATGAATTCCTCAATCCTCTGCAAGCACTCGTTCAAGGTGGCGGCAAATTCGTAGCGGGTTACTCCTTGATTCCCCCGGAAGGTTCTGTCGGGGAAGCCCCGCATACAACCGTAGTTATCGATTAGGTTCTTTAATGCCTGGTATGCCCAGTGTCCCGGCTCAACGTCCCGCAACTGATCCACGCTGTTTACTTGTCCCAGGGAACGGGAGTTGCCTTCGCGGCTGTATTGCTCTAGTTTTTCCAGCACAGTCCTTTGTGCTGGTTCCGTTGGGGTTTGAACCTCTTGGGCTATGGCGACCGTGGCGGATGCCATTAAGGCCATGGGACTCGTCAATAATATGGACCAGAGTATTTTGCTCATGGTTCTCCTCACTCACACAATGTTTTCCATCTACTTCCATTAAAACACTATATTATCCCAAATGTCAAGGGGCTATTGGGATATTTTTGTAAAATGTATCCAAGATGACATTTTATCTGACCCCCAGCCATATAGGATATAACCCTCGACAAGGCAATATGGTTTACTCACAATTAATTATATCATGGCACAAGGACTAGGACGAAGGAAATTTTTAATCTATGGTTCTGCTGGTTTGGGCACCAGTCTGTTGCTGAAAGCCTGCGGTGGTAGCCCTACTTCTGGTGGGGGCGGGGATATCATTAAGGTGGGGATTCTCCACTCTTACAGCGGTACCCTGGCCATTAGCGAAAGGACAGTGGTGGATGCTGAAATGCTGGCCATTCAAGAAATTAACGCCGCTGGAGGGGTACTGGGTAAGCAAATTGAGGTGGTTCAGGAGGACGGATCTTCCGATTGGCCAACTTTTGCCGAAAAAGCCGAAAAGCTCATTGAGAAGGACCAAGTGGTAACTATCTTTGGGTGCTGGACTTCCGCCAGTCGCAAAGCGGTGAAGGATGTTTTTGAATCGAAGAACCATATGTTGTGGTATCCGGTTCAGTATGAAGGACAGGAATGCTCTAAGAATATCTTTTACACTGGTGCGACTCCCAACCAACAAATTGAACCTGCCGTGGATTGGTTGCTGGCAAACAAAGGCAAGGAGTTTTTCCTCGTGGGTTCAGACTATGTTTTCCCCCGCACTGCTAATACCATTATCAAGGAGCAATTGAAGGCAAAAGGTGGTACTACCGTTGGGGAGGACTATCTGCCTTTGGGGAATATAGAAGTTACAGGGATTATCAGCAAAATTAAGGGAGCACTCCCCAATGGGGGGGTTATTTTTAATAGCCTCAATGGAGATAGTAATGCAGCTTTCTTCAAACAGCTCAAGAGTTCTGGACTCACACCAGATAAATATCCTACTATGTCTGTGAGTATTGCTGAGGAAGAAGTGCGACAGATCGGGAAGGATTTTCTTGTGGGTCATTATGCAGCCTGGAACTACTTCCAAACTGTGGATACCCCCCAAAATAAGGAATGGGTGAAAAGGTTCAAGGCTGAGTACGGGGAGGATCGGGTGACTAATGACCCCATGGAAGCTGCTTATATTATGGTCTATCTCTGGAAACAGGCGGTAGAAAAGGCAGGGACTGCTGAGGATTTGGAAAAAGTGCGCATGGCTGCCATTGGGCAAAGCTTTGATGCACCGGAAGGGAAGGTTACCATGAAAGCTAACCATCATATTACGAAAACCGTGCGCATTGGTAAGGTAAGAGATGATGGTCTCTTTGATATTGTCTGGTCTACTGACGGTCCGTTAGAACCGGAACCCTGGAACCAATATGTTCCTGCAACTAAAGGCTATGGTTGCGATTGGAGCGATCCGAGTAAGGGGGGGAAGTATAAGATTTGAGGGGGTTGGTTTCACGCAGAGGCGCAGAGGCACTGAGGTGTAGTGGGCATTGCCCACCAAGAAAAATAAGGATTAAAAATGCTAGAATTACTCATCGCCATATTTAATGGCATTAGTATTGGTTCCGTGCTGCTGATGGCAGCTTTGGGATTGGCTATTGTCTTCGGACTCATGGGAGTAATTAATTTGGCCCACGGGGAATTAATGATGTTGGGGGCTTATACTACTTTTGTGGTGCAAAATGTCTTGAAAGGCTGGGGGGATTCTTGGTTTGAGGTCTATATTTTCTTGGCTCTACCAGCAGCTTTTCTGGTAGCAGCCTTAGCTGGTTTAATCTTAGAAAAGGGGGTAATTCGCTATCTTTACGGACGACCCTTGGAAACCCTGTTAGCTACTTGGGGGGTTAGTTTGATATTACGGCAATTTGTCCGCAGTGTCAATGGTTCTATTGCCATGGGAATAGGGGTGTTTTGTTGCCTCTTTTTTGGCGGGCTGTTTTTGCTCCGTCGAAGGAGGAATTGGGAGAGGATAAAAAAGTGGGCTATACCCACTATTGGCTCCCTTTCTTTAGCTATGGCTATTTTCAAGATCCTTCTCTTGGTAAATTTAGGCAATAAAGCCTTGACAAAACCCTGGTTTAGTGCTAGAAATGTGGACGTGACCGCACCAGTTTGGTTGCAGGGGGGACTGCCCCTAGGAGACTTTCAAATTCCCTCAGCTCGCATTTTTATTATTATTTTAACCCTCCTTTGTTTAATAGGTACCTACTGGTTTTTACACCGTTCTCAGTGGGGATTGAGAATTCGCGCGGTTACCCAAAATAGGACCATGAGTGCTTGTTTGGGGGTGAGAACAAGTCAGGTGGATGGACTCACTTTTGCCCTGGGTTCCGGTTTGGCAGGTATTGCCGGTTGTGCTGTTACTCTGTTGGGATCCGTAGGACCAAATACAGGTCAAAATTATATCGTGGATACCTTTATCGTTGTGGTAGTAGGTGGTGTGGGGAATCTCTTAGGTACCATTGTAGCAGCAATGGGTATCGGTACCTTGGATTATTTAATTGGTTCTAAAACTTTGGTGCCCATGTTAGTAGGGGTTGAGCCTTGGGAGAGTTTTTTCGATTTCTTCGGTACCACTTCTATGAGTAAGGTGATTGTGTTTGCTCTCATTATTGCTTTCTTGCAAATCAAACCAGCAGGAATGTTTCCCCAAAAAGGACGTACTTCGGAATTATGAACCGCAGATGAACGCGGATGATTGCGAAGCAACCGCCTTTGGCGTCCGCGGATAAATACAGATTATGATGAATCAGAGGAAGGGGTTGGGGAAAAAAAAGCTATTGATAGAAGGGGTAGCTATAGTGGCGATCGCCCTCATTTTAGCTTTTGTTATACCAGCAGTGCTACCGGCATTTCGCCTCAAATTATTGGGGAGATTTTTAGGCTTGGCTATAGTCAGTTTGGGGATTGACCTCATTTGGGGCTATACGGGATTGCTAAGCTTGGGACACGGGATATTTTTTGCCCTGGGGGGCTATGGTTTGGCTATGCACCTGAAGTTACAATTGCCCTCAGGAGAATTACCAGAATTCTTTACTCTCTATGGAGTGGATAAATTACCTTGGTTTTGGCAGCCTTTTAGTTCTTTTCCTTTCACTATCATGGCAATTATTCTCATTCCCAGTCTGGTAGCAGCCTTGCTGGGTTATTTAGTGTTTCGGAACCGCATTAAAGGGGTCTATTTTTCCATTCTCACTCAAGCAGCATTGCTGGTTTTCTTCAATTTCTTTAATGGTCAGCAAAAGTTGATTAATGGCACCAATGGACTGAAAACCAGTACAGAACATATATTTGGGGTGATGGCGGGTTCTGACTCTGCTCAGTGGGCTTTCTATGAAATTACCATTGTCTGTTTAATATTGGCATATATCCTCTGTCGCTGGCTCACTAGTGGGCGTTTCGGGCGCTTATTAGTAGCAATTAGGGATGATGAAATGCGACTGCGTTTTTCCGGCTATAATCCTACTGGCTATAAAGTGTTGGTATTTGCCGTTTCTGGAGCCATCGCTGGGGTAGCAGGGGCACTTTATACGGTGCAAACGGGTATTATTACCCCCAAATTCATGGAGGTAGCCTTTTCCATTGAAATGGTCATTTGGGTAGCAGTGGGGGGTAGGGGCACTTTAGTGGGAGCCATTGTGGGTACCTTGTTGGTGCGCTACGCGAGAACTATTTTGAGCGAAGAATTTCCCGAAGTGTGGCTCTTTTTTCAGGGAGGATTATTTTTATTGGTAGTGACGGTGCTGCCCGATGGTATTGTGGGGTGGATCAGAGATAAGAGGTGGGGGAAGAAGAGAGTAATTACCTATCCTGGTTTGGAAGAAATGGTTGAACCGCAGATGAACGCGGATGAATATGGATAAAATATTAATAACGGATAATTTAACAGTTAGTTTTGACGGGTTTAGAGCACTCAATCAGCTCAACTTTACCATGAATACTGGGGAGTTAAGGGTGGTTATTGGTCCTAACGGAGCGGGGAAGACTACCTTTCTGGATGTGATTACGGGGAAGGTACAGCCCACCACAGGAAAAGTGTTGTTTCAAGGGCGAAACTTGCGAGGGATACCAGAACAGGAAATTGCCCGACTGGGAATCGGACGAAAGTTTCAAACACCGAGAGTTTATTTGGGTTTAACTGTGAGGGAAAACCTGGATTTGGTTTGTAATCGGTTCAAGAATGTGTTTAGTACCCTCTTCCGAACCCCTTCCTTTACCGATAGAAGGATGGTGATGGGACTGTTAGAGACCGTGGGTTTGGGAGGGAAAAGGGATTTAAAAGCAGCATTACTCTCCCATGGAGAAAAGCAGCGGTTGGAAATCGGGATGTTGGTAGCCCAGTCTCCCGACTTATTGTTGGTAGACGAACCAGTAGCGGGATTGACGGATGAAGAGACGGAAAATGTGGGCGCCCTATTATTAGCTTTGGCTGAGAGTCATTCCATTTTAGTTATCGAACATGATATGGAGTTTGTGCGGCAAATTGCCAGGCAAGTAACCGTATTGCATCAAGGTACCGTATTGTGCGAAGGAACCATGGATGAAATACAGGGCGATCGCCGGGTGATTGAAGTCTATTTGGGAGAATCGGAAGCTACTTTAGCCACTGGAAATAACCAGTCCTAAGGGAATGTCAAAAAGACTCTCTTCTCTCTCTTCTCTTTCTCTGCGTACTCTGCGTCTCTGCGGTTTCATTCTATCAAAAAGAACAAGTATACTGGTCAAATATCTAACTATAGTGCGTCTAAATCATTTGTACAAGTACTAACGCTGGATCCCCCCGATCCCCCCTTGATCCCCCCGATTAGGTTAGCTATATGCTTCCCCTCACTGCGAAAAAAGAGATGTTAAAAGTTGTTGGCGTGAATGTTTATTACGGTGAGAGTCACATATTACGGGATGTGGACATTCAAGTTCATCCTGGAGAGATGGTTTGTTTAATTGGACGAAATGGAGTGGGGAAAACCACTCTCTTGAAGACCATTATGGGTTTGCTCACACCTCGTCAGGGAACCATTTATTTCAGAGATCGCCCCCTGACGGGCATATCTACTGATAAAAGGGCAAGATTGGGCATTGGTTATGTACCCCAAGGAAGGGAAATTATTCCCCGGTTGACGGTGAAGGAGAATTTGCTCTTGGGGTTAGAAGCAGGAAAAAAGAAGGGGAAAAAGGAGATTCCGTCAGAGATATTTGAATTATTTCCTGATCTAGGGCAGATGCTCTCCCGTCTGGGGGGAAATTTGAGCGGAGGACAACAGCAACAACTTGCTATTGCCCGGGCTTTGATGGGGAAACCCCAGTTATTGGTGTTAGACGAACCCACGGAGGGGATTCAACCTTCTATTATTTTATAAATTGAAGCTGCGGTACGGCGGATTATTGAAACTTCCGGTATTTCCGTCTTGTTGGTGGAGCAGCACTTGCATTTTGTCCGCCTTGCCGATCGGTATTATGCTATGCAAAAAGGAGGCATTGTCGCTTCTGGGAGTACGAAAGAGTTGAGTCAGGAAGTAATTCAGCGGTTTTTGGCAGTTTAATGTCGGATGTTCCCCTAGGATAGAGTTTCCAAATAGCAGAGAGCACGGAAACGTATACCCACTAATTGTTCGTAGAAGGGATTTAGTTTATACATGGGGGGAATAGGGCGCACTTTGTGTCCAAATAGAGTAATATCCCTTTCAAAAGGACATTGGGCAGGGATAACTTGAGCCAGAAACCGAGCCAGTTTGGTATCTTGGATCTGGATACTATCCAGGATGAGTTTTGGTTGTTTTACCTGGATTGGTTCTCGAAAGCATCATTTTCCTAAACTCTATTTCAGCTCTTTGTTCCTACTATACCCAAATTAATTGGGAGTTGGATCAAGATTCTGTAAAGAATAATACTTTCTGATGTAAAGTTTTGATTAAGCTATGGATTCCCGAACCAATTAGGGACTAAAATCTTCATAATACCCACAAGAAAGGCACTAACCAGGGCTACAACCATGGTGCGATTGAGAAATTCTTGGTTATCAATCCGCTTGTCAAAACCCTTCAGTCTTTCATCCAGAGCTTGAATATCACCGCTCAGTCCAACAAACTTACCATTGTTGCTTTCTTCTAACTTGGTTACAAAAACCTTCAATTCGAGAAATTCCTCACTGAAGTGATCTGCTTTTTTGTTAATCTCTTTACTCAGCTTGTCGATTTTCTCATCTACATCAGCACTCAGTTTATTGGTTTTCTCATCTACATCAGCACTCAGCTTATCGATTTTCTCATCTACATCCGCACTGAGCTTATCGATTTTCTGATCCACATCAGCACTCAACTTACCGATTTTCTGATTTACATCAGCACTCAGTCTATTGAGTTTCTCATCCATCTTGCTGTCTAACCTATCAATTTTCTGCTCCAGAATCTCCCGCAACCTGTCCATTTTGCTGTCCAGGTTGTTGAGAATGGTGATTAAATCTGTCTCGACGGCTACAGTCATGGTACAATCCTCAAGAGTATTTTTGAGTTTTGTCCTCTAGTCTCGTCTAGAGGACTAATTTTTAGTATAGACTAAACTGGAGGTATTGTCAAGGTGTTGGGTGTATTTCGCCACCACTTTTTTTTTGCGTATGACAAAATCAGCTCTCGAAATGGTAACTGGTAACTCGACGGAATCTTAAAGGTATAGGTGGCTTAAAGACTTACAAGCAAAGAAATTCTGCTGTTTTGAATCTTGATTTTTGGGGGATCCACTAATAATTTGGCCGGCAATGTTACTGGGAAGGTGGGCAATGCCCACCCTACGAACTACCTCTCTTACCCCTCTCTCTGCGTCTCTGCGCCTCTGCGTGAAACATCTTCTATCGCCCCTAACCACTCAATCAAATTATCTAACTGTTGCTGAGGTTTGAGTACTCCTAAACCCCTAACCGTGACCTTTTTCCGTTCATAAACAAAGCGCGATCGCAGGTGTTGGGGCAATTTTTCTGCTAATAATTTCCAAGCAGGTTCAGCCATAGGTGTTATGAGGACAATATGTTGTTTTCCTTCTGGTTTAATGCGCGAAAAACCTAAAGATTTAGCTATCTGTTTTAATTGCATGACACTAAATAATTGTTCCACAGGAGCGGGAATGGAACCGTAGCGATCGCTCCATTCTGCTGCAATTAGTTTCAATTCCCGTTGGGAGTTTGCGGCAGCAACAGCACGATAAGCAGCCATTTTTTGTTCCTGGGAAGCAATATAATTCCCTGGAATAAACGCAGTTAGTTGTAAGTCTACCTGGGTATCTTCTACTTGAGGAATTTCTTCTCCTTGAATTTCCGCAATACAAGACTGTAACATCTCCATGTATAACTCAAAACCAATGGCTTCCATTTGTCCCGATTGTTCGGCACCCAAAATATTCCCTACACCCCTAATTTCCATGTCTCTTGTGGCTAATTGATACCCAGAACCCAATTGACTGAATTCCTGGAGAGCCCGTAACCGCTTCCGAGCTGTCTCTGATAAAATCTGATTGTCTGGGTACAATAACCAAGCCCGAGCTTGAATACCGGAACGCCCCACCCTGCCCCGGAGCTGATATAATTGAGCTAAACCGAAATATTGGGCATCCTCTATAATAATGGTATTAACCCGGGGAATATCTAAACCTGATTCAATAATGGTAGTGCAGACGAGGATATCTGCTTCACCATTATTAAAGGCTAGCATGGTGGCTTCTAACTCTCCCGGAGACATTTGACCATGAGCCATAGCTACTTTCACACCAGGTACCATTTCCTCCAATTGTATCGCCACCTTCTCAATTCCTTCCACCCGACGAACGACGTAAAATACCTGTCCTCCTCGATCCAGTTCGTTGCGGATACCCGTCCGCACTACGTCGGGGCTGTAGGGGGATAAATGGGTTTGAATAGGACGACGAGAAGGGGGTGGGGTAGCGATGATACTCATTTCCCGAATGCCCGACAGGGACATATAGAGGGTGCGGGGAATAGGTGTAGCGGTGAGGGTGAGAATATCTAATTTGGCTTTGAGGTTTTTAATCTTCTCCTTCTGGTTCACGCCAAATCGCTGTTCTTCGTCAATTACCAATAAACCCAAATCTCGGTACTTCACTTCCTTATTTAAGAGTTGTTGGGTACCCACCACAATGTCTAATTCCCCGGTAGCAAGACGTTGAATGATATCTTTACGCTCCTTGGGGCTGCGGAAGCGGTTGAGTAAGCCGATATTAATGGGGTAGGGAGCAAATCTTTTGTTTGTCTGCACTACTAACTACTTTAAAGATAGCTCGCAGTGCTACTTCTGTTTTGCCGAAACCTACGTCCCCACACACTAGGCGATCCATGGGGCGATCGCTCTCTAAATCCCTTTTCACATCCTGAATCGCCTTCAACTGATCCGTGGTAAGTTCATAGGGAAAGGAGTCTTCTAATTCTTTTTGCCAAGGTATATCAGGAGGATAAGCGTAGCCACTTAATTGGGAACGTTGCGCATATAATTGTAACAAATCAAAAGCTAGCTTTTTGACTGTCTTTCGCACCCGGTTCTTTTTGCTTTGCCAAGCTTTCCCAGACATTTTATCTAGTTCTGGGGGTTTCCCGTCAGTAGTACGGTACCGAGAGAGAACTTCTAAGGAGTCTGCGGGAACTCTTAATAACCCGTCTGCGTAGCTCACTGCTATATACTCCCGGGTGCCTAGGGTTTCCAGTTGGAGAAATTTGCCCACACCGTGACGCTTATGGACCACATAGTCCCCGGGAGATAATTTTTGCAAGTCTACTGTTTTGGAGGCAGCCCGGCGACGCTTGCGCACATAGCTGGTGGTCACTAAGGAATGTTGACCGAAGAATTCCCGATCCGTTACCACAGCTATATTATAGGTGGGGAGGATAAAGCCTTCTAATTCTGCCAGCCCGGCATATTTTAGGGCTACAGGGGTAGAATCTTGGTGTAGTCGCCTTATGGCTGCATAATTGTGTGGGTTGGGGAGAAACTGAGCTGGACAGTCGTGTTCCTGGAGCAGGGCAGCACAACGGGATGGTTGGGCGGAAATAAGCCAAGTTTCATATTTTTTTAATGTTAAGTTGGTAGAGATTTCCTGTTTACCCCCCAGGATAGCTGCTAACTTTGCAAATTGGTGTGGTGTAGTAGGAAGGGGGCGACTGGCCAGATTAACACCATTTTTTTCCTGAACTAATTTGTATTCAGTTAAATAAATTACCTTAAACTTATCAAGAGCGTCTTGAGTGGTGAAGGGACGATGCATTTTCCTCCCCTCGTTGGAACATTGCCATTGTTCCTCTACCCCTTCTAACCACCTCTGGTTATGAGCTGCACATTGAGCTACCTCATCAAAAGCACATACAGTATTTTGGGGTAAATAATCTAAGAGACTGGTTAGTCGTTCATCCTTTTTTATTGCTTGGAAACTGGTAGGAGTGAGGAGAAGTTGCTCTATTTTATCCAGAGAGCGCTGGGTAGCGGGGTCAAATTCCCGCAACTGTTCTAATTCCTCGCCCAACCACTCTAGACGCACAGGTAATTCTGCTGAAACCGGGAAAATATCCACTATATCCCCTCGACGCCCCCATTGTCCTTCCGTTTCTACCAAAGGAACTCGTTCGTAACCCAGTTGGGTTAGTTGATTTTGCAGGGTTTCATTAGTAAAAGTCATCCCTGACTGGAGATTTAAACAAAAAGACTGGAAAACGCTGGGAGGTGGGAGGTGAGGTTGGCAGGAGCGCTCTGTCGCCACAATAGCCATGTTATCCTGGCCGGACAGGGAACTCAGAACTTGCATTTGTCCCCAAACAGTCTCTGACTCGGTGGGGAGAGAGTCATAGGGGGAAGCTTCTGAAGTAGGATAGAAATGTACTGCCCCCCAACCCATAGCTTCCAACTGTGCTGCCCAACGTCCTGCTTCTTGTAAGGTGGGACAAATGACACAGAGAATATGGCCTCGCCCCCGTGCTAAACTGGAAGCCACTAAACTTTTAGGGAGACGGGGAATACCGTTTAAGTACAGTTCCCCCTCTTGTTCCAGTTTGTCCAACAGGGATTTGGTGATAGGTTTTTGGAAAAGATTGTGAATAATGGAAGAGAAGGTCATGAATTTGCAGGAGTAATTAACCGTTTAATGAATAATACAGTCTGTAATGGTGGAAGCAACCCAAAAACCTGTATACTAACATAATAACACAGCTAAAATGCTGCTATAGTAGACAAGGCATCATCCATGGCTTTCCTACTTCCCAGTCTATAACTCTAAACCATATCCGCCAACCAATCCTTAACATAATATAAATTTTATGTACAAACTATTAGTTGTAGAAGACAGTCCAGTACCCCGACAAATGATTTTAGAAATGCTCAAAAGCAAGAAGTTGCAGGTCAGGTCTGCGGAAGATGGGGTTGAAGCCTTAGAACAAGTGAAACTGGATCCCCCTGATCTCATTATTTTAGACATTGTCATGCCCAAAATGAATGGTTATGAGGTTTGTCGTAAGATTAAAAATGACCCGGCAACTAAAGATGTGTTAGTATTGATGTGTTCTTCTAAAAAGGAAGAGTTCGATATCTACTGGGGAATGAAACAAGGAGCTGATGATTATATCACTAAGCCTTTTAAATCCAAGGAATTACTCGTTAAGATTAAAAAGTTGCTTTTATCAAGAGTTTAGGAGCTTTTACTACAAAGAAATTAACCATTTAATGAATAAGACGATGAGAATAGTGGAAGCGACTCCCAAAACCATTATACTCAGGGTGAGCCATTTTTTCGGTGCTGGAGATAATGTTTCTGGAGCAGGAGATAGACTCAAAGACTGATTTGGGGTATAATTTTCTTGACGATGAAGTGCATTAATGGCAGATTGAGCGGTAGAATAGCGATCGCGCCAATCATAAGAAGTCATGCGATTCAAAACCCTAGCTAAACCATCTCCTACCATAGCTAAATCTTGCCACAAAATCTCCCCCCGCTCCCCAACTGCCAAACCTTCGACTGGGTGAACTCCAGTCAGCCCTTGAATACCAATTATTCCCACTGCATAAATATCGCTACTAAACTGCGCTTCACCTCTCATTTGCTCACTGGGAATATAACCTCTATTTACACCAATTAAACCTCCTCCTATCATAGCTTGAAAATGGATTAAAACCAATTTTCCATCCTCCTGGCGACGAATAACATGTTTCGGTTGCAAGTCCCGATAAATTAAACCTTGACTGTGGATATATTCTAACACGATTAACAAGTCAGTGAGTATATCTATTACTACAGACTCTCCCAGTCGCTTACCCTGTAATTCTTCCGCTAAATTAGTCCCTGAGATATATTCTCGTGCTAAGTAACATTCCCCCTCGTCTTCAGAATAAGCCATTAATGCTGGAATTTGGGGATGTTTCCCTAAAGTCGCTAAGATTTCCGCCTCCTGGCGCAACAAGTTTTGACTCTCACGAGCAGATATAATTTTTAAGAAGCATTGAGGTTTTTGAGGTAATTTGGTATCCACCGCCAAATAACTACCTTTTAATTCATCTTCCTGGAGAGTTGCTATAATTTGGTACCGTCTATCTATAAGTTGTCCTGGGGTTAAATAATGATTCATATCGTTCGCCCGCGAATAAATTGCATGCTCATGGGTAAAACCCCTTCAGAGTTTTAATTTCCCTACCTGTAATTATACTGCTATAACTGCTCTCTGACAGCTTCTAAAGGCAAATTTAATGCTGCTGCTACTTGTTGGATAGACAAACCCATTGCCAAGAGACGAGGAACCGCATCAGTCAGCTCTTTTTCTGCTCGTTGAGCACGTTGAGACTCTTGTTCAGCCCTTTGAAACTCCTGTTCAGCCCGTCGAAACTCCATGTCAGCCCTTTCCCGTTCCCGTTCCCGCTGTTCCATTATTTCTACATAGGTTGCAAAAGGTTCTCCTGAGGAACGAAATAATTGCAACTTTTGGTTGATCACTTCAAAGCGCACGGACATATGGGGACTTATCCAACCAGACATGTTAGAAATAGGCTCTAAAGTCTCTTGACGCCGCAACCAACCTTTTAAAACTCCCCTTTCTGGGTAAAATAGATAATATTCTTCCACTCCGTAATGCTCATAGAATCCGTGTTTTGTTTCTTCCAATTCTTTTATCGTATTAGAGGGAGAAGCAATTTCAAAAACTGCCTGGGGTGGAATATTCCCTTCCTCCCACTGCTTGTAAGAACCTCTGTCTCCCTTTTCCCTGCCAAACACCACCATAACATCGGGAGCTTGCCTAATTTTCGGTTTCC
>JACONB010000049.1 GCA_014323965.1 Prochloron sp. SP5CPC1
TACCTTGAGAGTTAGAAGTTACTATAGCGCTACGCGCCCGAATCGGGAAAAAGGTGCGCCATCGGCGCAAGGCTTCCGCCCTGGTTGTGCCCTATTACGGTGGGCTGGTGGACAATGCTACAGGGTTGGTGCGCCTTGCCCACCCTACCTAAAAGACTCTATGTTGCAAAGAAGGCATTTGACTGCGAACTTGTGCGAGACGAACTGGGCTAATTTCAGCGATCGCCACCCCTGGTTCAGTTCCTCCATCGGCTAAAATAGAACCCCAAGGGTCTACAATCATAGCATGACCGTGAGTAGAGCGCATCTGGTAGTGATTACCTGTTTGAGCAGGAGCAATGACATAGCAGGTATTTTCAATGGCCCTTGCTTGTAAAAGAATCTGCCAGTGGTCCTTTCCAGTATAAGCGGTAAAAGCTGCGGGAACAAAAAGAACTTCAGCTCCTTCCTGAGATAGGTGGCGGTAGAGTTCCGGGAAACGCACATCGTAACATATGGAAATACCCAAATTACCGAACACGCTGGAATTAAATACCACAGGTAACTTATTACCTGCCATTACAGTCTGAGACTCTTGGTAAGTATTGCTATCGGGTAAATTGACGTCAAAGAGATGGGCTTTCTGGTAACGAACCAATTCCTGACCCCCTGGTCCTACCAACAAAGCAGTATTATAAGCCTTCTGGTCATTTACAGGAACCGGAAACCCACCTCCTAGGATAGTAATTTGAAACCGTTGGGCAATAGTTTTGAGGAATTTTTCCGTAGCCTCCGAGATGGCTCCTGCTTGAGCCAGTTTATCTTTTTCTGGACCCAAGAAAGAGAAATTTTCTGGCAATGTTACTAGTTCCGCCCCTCTCCCCACAGCCAGTTCAACCAATGCTTCAGCTTCCACCAGGTTCTGGTTCAAGTCTGGTTTACTAGTCATTTGAATAGCAGCAGCAAGATAGGACTTCATTTTTTTTTGTTTTTTGTTTTGTTGATGATGGTGAATTCACTGGTAACTGGTTACTGGTAACTGATAACTGTTTGATGTTCCCAGCATTTGCAATTGATACAAACTAGCATACAATCCACCTTGAGCCAAGAGAATGTCATGAGTACCTGACTCCACTATTTCACCTTGTTTGAGAACGATGATTTTGTCTACATTGCGAATAGTGGAGAGACGGTGAGCAATAATAATTGCTGTCCTGGACACCAACAATTGCTCCAAAGCGGATTGAATAGAGCGCTCTGTGGCTACATCTAGACTGGAAGTTGCTTCATCCAATACTAACACCTCAGGATCCCGAATGGCAACCCGAGCAAATGCCAGCAACTGTTTTTGTCCCCCAGATAGATTTGTACCTCGTTCCCGCAATTGGGTATTATAACCTTCAGGCAATGCTTCGATAAATTGGGCTACATTAGTTAACTGGGCTGCTTCTTTAATAGTTTCAAGTTGGTAACTTTCCCCTAAAGTAATATTCCGCTTCACATCTCCAGCAAAGAGAAAACTTTCCTGTAAGATTACTCCAATATAACGACGCAATTCAGTTTGGGTAATTTGGCGAATATCAATGCCATTTACTAAAATTCTACCCCGACTAGGTTCATAAAGACGACAGAGAAGTGAGATAATGGAACTTTTCCCCGCTCCTGTCGGACCTACCAAAGCAACTTTTTTGCCCCCCCTTATAGTAAGATTTAAATCCTTGAGGACATAGTCCTTATCTTTATAGGCAAACCAAACATGTTCAAAGCGAATTTCCCCCTTGTGGTTACCAGCTAATTGCTCTTCCTTCCCTAAAACAGGGTTTGAATCTTTAATTTCAATGGGTTCAGACATCAACTCCTGGATCCGTTCTATGGCCGTAAAACCCGCTTGAAACATAGTGAATTTCTCAGCAAACTGACGGAGGGGAAAAAATAACCTGGGAGAGTAGATAATGAAAGTGGTAATAGTGCCTAATTCCAGGTTATCTTGTAAGACAAACATACCCCCTACCCAGAGTACCCCAGCAATGGAAAAGATAGAAATCCATTCCAAAGTAGCAGACACAGCAGAGTCGTGGAAAATAGTTTTATCTACTTGAGTGCGGTATCTCTCATTTACTGCTCGAAATGCTTCGGAGTTAAATTTTTCCCTTCTGAATAACTGAACGATATTAATTCCCGCGATATTTTCCTGTAAAATAGAATTTAGCTGGGATAACTCCTCCCGTGCTTGGTAATTAGCTATACGATACTGATTCTGAAAATAAATAATCAAACCCGTCACAGGTACTAGCATCAAAATCAAAACTAACGCTAATTGCCATTGGAGAGTTAAAATGGTTACCAGCATAACCAGAATATAGACAATATCGCTCAAAATACCGATAGCTCCACTAGCAAATACCTCTCCTAAAGCTTCCACATCGTTAGTTATGCGGGTTACCAACTTTCCTACGGGGGTACCATGAAAAAACCGAGACCCTAAGGAAGTGACGTGGGTAAATAAATCCTGACGAACCTCTGCTGTAATTTCCTGTCCCACTTGCTGTACTAGGTATCCCTGTATCGAGACGAAAATCAACCGCAGGAGGATAGTGAAGAAGAAAAGACCAATCAGGAGATGTAATCCCTGAGTTAGAGTAAGATTGTCTAGGAAAAACCAAGTAGTTTCCTGTCGCAGGAGAGAAATAGCTTCTCCGATAATTAACGGTTGAACCGCCCCCGCTATAGACATGGGAATTAAGAAAATGAGGGCGATCACCAACAAGCGACTGTGACGACGAGCGTAAGGCACTAGGGTCAATAATAATCGCCAATCATTTTCCTTGCTAGTTATTAAACTCTGTGAAGCATTCATATTTTATTTAAAAACTTATATATAAAGCGATCAACTCTCATCTCTCTCTCTGTGTCCTCTGCGTCTCTGCGGTTTAATTAAAATCAGCAATAAAAAAATAGGGTAGTCCAGTTACAACTCCCCATAATTATTGTCAGTTTACCATTATAAATTAAACAGCCACAGCCTTTTTAGCGGTAGCAGACAGCTCTCCGGAGGCGTATTTAGCAGCAAATACATCCAAAGAAACCTGCTTAATCTTGCTAGCATTGCCAGCAGTCCCGAAAGCATCGTAACGCTTCAAGCAAACTTGCTTCATATACTTAATCGAAGGCTTGAGGAAGTGACGGGGGTCGAAGTTAGAAGGATCTTTAAATGCAGCTTCCCGGATGGCAGCGGTAATAGCCAAACGGTTGTCCGTGTCAATATTCACCTTGCGCACACCGCTCTTGATACCTTTTTGAATTTCTTCAATGGGTACACCGTAGGTTTCGGGAATCTCCCCACCATACTGGTTAATCATATCCAACCACTCTTGGGGTACAGAAGAAGAACCGTGCATTACCAAGTGGGTGTTGGGTAAGCGATTGTGAATTTCTTCAATCCGACTAATAGCCAAGATTTCGCCGCTGGGCTTACGGGTAAACTTATAAGCACCGTGACTCGTACCGATGGCAACGGCAAGAGCATCTACCTGAGTGCGTTCTACAAATTGTACCGCTTCATCGGGATCCGTCAAAAGTTGTTCCTTGGTGAGGGTACCTTCAAAACCGTGTCCATCTTCCTTATCTCCCGACATGGTTTCCAAAGAACCGAGACAACCCAACTCTCCTTCAACGCTAACCCCAACTGAGTGGGCAACTTTTACTACTTCTGCGGTGACATTAACATTGTACTCAAAGCTAGCTGGGGTTTTGGCATCCGCTTCCAAAGAACCATCCATCATTACGCTGGTGAAACCATTGCGAATGGCAGAATAGCAAGTAGCGGGGCTATTACCATGGTCTTGGTGCATAGCAATGGGAATATGGGGATAAGTTTCCACCGCAGCAGTAATCAAATGACGGAGGAAGTTTTCCCCCGCATATTTCCGGGCACCGCGAGAGGCTTGCAAGATTACGGGGCTATCCGCTTCCTCGGCTGCCTGCATAATAGCAATGATTTGCTCCATATTGTTGACATTATATGCAGGGATGCCGTAATCGTTCTCAGCTGCGTGATCCAAAAGCAGTCGCATTGGTACGAGGGCCATAGGTTTCCTCCTAAATTTATTTTTGGGTATTCTTCTTGCTTATTATTTCTCAATCTTAAGATATTTTTCAACTTTTGTCAGAAAAAAATAAATTTTGCTTTTTTTGCTCTATTTCCAAAAATCTGTGCTAAAATGTTGATGAGGCGGACAGCTCACCCAGGGCGCACCCGCCTGTAGCGCTATAATTACCACCCAGTTTGACCTCCTTCCCCAAACCCTACCCCTTTTTTTTATGAGTCAAGTATTGACACTACAAATTCCAGAAGAAGTCTACCAACCATTGGTGGAAATTGCTCAACAGCGAGGGCAGTCTCCAGAGGAGTTTGCCATTCAAGAGTTAATTTTTTCAATTCAGCATTTTGCAGATGATCCCCTGAAACCCTTTATTGGCTCAATTCAGAGCAATATTCCAGATTGGACGGAAAACCACGATCGCTATTTAGGAGAGAAGTTGCTCACCAAGTCAAGGAACTTAAATGCCTGACCTTTTTGTAGATACCTCTGGTTGGGGAAATCTCATTGATGTATCTCAGCCCTTTCATCCACTGGCAGCAACACTATCCGACTTCTCAAATAGCTGAACTTTGTGCAAGGAACCTTCTCATTTTCATCCCAAACAGTAAAACCATGGAAGTCAAACTCTTGGAAAAACTGAACCCCACGGATGCTAAATTAATCTTGGAATGCCTACCTCAACGGATTCAATCAGCCCAGAAAGCCCATGCCACTGAAATTGAGTATCCCATTGAAGCGGTTATTGAGATGGCGATCGCTAGTTTCCTCGATCCAGAAGCATTGAGTTTTGTAGATTGCAAGCCGGGGCGTGGAGAATAAAATGGTGCTACAGCAACTTCAGCATTTTGCAGATGATCCTCTGGAACCCAAGTTATTGTTAGAGTGTCGTAAACATGACTGAGTTACTTGAGCGTGCGATCGCTAGGTTAAAGACCTTGCCTACAAGTGAACAGGATGCAATTGCTTCAATAATTCTGGAAGAACTTGAGGATGAATTACTTTGGGATGAAGCATTTTCTCATTCCCCAAATGTTCTGGCCAAACTTGCAGCTTCAGCCATGGCTGAGTACCGTTCAGGTAAGACTCAAGAGCTGGATCCAGAGACATTGTGAAATCACAGACTACAAACCAGTTCCGTCAATTATTTGCTGTTTTACCACGACAGGTTCAAGAGCAGACACGGGCTGCGTATCGCCAGTTCATGGGAAACCCAGGGCATCCAAGCCTACGTTTTAAAAAGGTTCATCCTCAATTACCGATTTATTCAGCTCGAATTAGCAAAAACTATCGAGCAGTTGGTCAGTTGGATGGAGATACTATAATCTGGTTTTGGGTTGGTTCCCATGCAGAGTATAATAGGCTACTAAATCAGCTGTAGCAATACAGCCAGTCTGTCTAACTTGGGCTGCACCGGACGGACTAATATCGCAATGTGACAGAATTGATGGGAACGGCGTTGGTGCCAGCACCCTTTGCCCAAATCATCCCAATGAACAATTTTGAACTACAAGCCCAGGCACGGATCATCCTAGATGCAATCGCCTTCACCCCCTTTGAACAATGTCAACCCTTGAGCCGCAATTTTCGCAATCTTCCTGCTCGCCCTGGGATCTATGCCAGAAGCATTGAGTTTTGTAGATTGCAAGCCGGGGCGTGGAGAATAAAATGGTGCTACAGCAACTTCAGCATTTTGCAGATGATCCTCTGGAACCCAAAATATTCCACACCACGATCACTATTTAGGAGAAAGGTAATGGAGATATCAGTTACAACAACATTTGCGCTCCCCGATTGGATTTCCGAAAATCTGGCTAAAGGAATCTATGAACGAGTGGGAGGGTTTATTAGAGACACTGGCAATAAACAAGTGGTTGCCTGGTACACTGTAGCTGAACCTGCAACTTCATTGCTATCGAACATCACCACAATTACAGGTTTTGCGACTTTAGGTGTTAGCGTTTTAAGCTTGGGTGTATCGATAATGGGTTTTCTCTTGATGTCCAAAAAATTAAAAGAATTAGAGAAAGCTCTTAAGGAAGTGCAGGTAGCTTTAGAAAAAATCAATTATAAGATCGATCTAAGTTTTTATACTAACTTCCTAGCCGCTATTGACTTAGCGAGGAATGCCTTCACAATGGAAAATTCATAAAACCGTAATAACAGTGCTTTGTTAGCTATAAATCGTTTTTTGGAAGCAGAGAATCTTTACACTAATTTATTCGATTATGAGTTTGAAAAATGCAGTCCAATAATTGACAACTATCTTTCTACTCTTTCTGTAGCTTATGTGGCTGAAGCCCGTTGTTATCTAGAGCTTGGAGAATACAGTACAGCTATTCGTCGATTTCAAGAAGGAATGAATGTCCTTTGTTCACGTATTCAGCAATATGTTGAATTAACACTGACTAGCAATCCAGCTATATACTTGCAACCAGAGTTAAAAGGGATAGTTGATTTGCGAAGACTTACAGAAGTTTATTCTTGGATGGATCCTACTTTGAGTGAAAGTGATGTTTTTGAAATGCACCGAGAAGTACATAAACTCTATTCCTAAATCCATGTTGATTGATGTGAAAGATAAAAAAGATTTTTCTAAGTATCTACCTAATTTTTATCTACCTAATTTTTTGGCGAAAGCAGAATCTATGATTGAAACGAACCAAAGGTTTGAGTCATATGAAATAGAGGTAAAAGCTATGTCTCAACTGGAAATGAACTTTCATGAATGGCAACAACTTACGCCATACGACCACGTGGCGGTTGGTACTGGTATCATGAAGGTGAATTCGGAACCCGCTACGGAGGATACAAGTGTGATGTTAATTATTCCATCCACACCAGTTGCGGTATAGCCCTATGTAGGTTGGGTTTCGTTCCTCAACCCAACCTACGATGTGATATAACAAAGTCTAACAAAGCTTTGAAGCGGAGGAATAGTGAAAACCGATGATATTGATTAAAGGGATATGAACAATCATTTTACAGCAATTATTAAAAAAGACGGAGATTGGTGGATTGGATGGATCGAAGAGGTGAAAGGTGTAAACGCTCAGGAATCCACAAAGGAAGAATTGATTGAGAGTTTACAGTCCGCTCTCAGAGATATGCTGGCGCTCAATCGAGAAGAGGCTCGTCGAGAAGCAGTTGACAACTACGGCTATAATGACTTAGATACCCGTAAACAGGGATAAAATGTCGTCCAAAATCACCACAAGATGGTTACTCGGAGCCAGTTTTGCATTGACTGCTTGTAGTTTTGCAGCTCTGAAGGGTAAAAAGCCACAAATCATTACCCTAACAGTATTCATTGCTGCTAGTTTACAAAATGCCATGGGGGAAATTCCATCTTTATACGCTCAACACCAGCCCAAGGTCAAAATTGTCTATAATCTAGATTCTTCCGGTTCTTTACAACAACAAATCCAACAGGGAGCGAGGGTAGATGTTTTTATCTCAGCAGCACCCCAGCATATGGATGCTTTAGCAGCTCAAGGTTTGCTCTTAAAAGATACCCGGTTTAACCTGTTGTCTAATGAGCTGGTTTTAATTGTACCTCAGAAGGAGAATAAGATTACTAACTTTCAGCAATTAATAGGGGAGGGAGTGCAGAAAATCGTCATTGGGGATCCTGACAGCGTTCCTGCTGGATATTACAGTAGGGAAGTTCTCACTGCTCTGGAATTATATCCTCAATTGTACGATAAGTTGGTTTTTGCTAAAGATGTACGTCAAGCTTTATTTTATGTAGCAACATAGTCTATAAAACAGATACTCAAATATCCAACAGAGTCAAAATAGTAGCTACAGCACCAGAAAACCTCCACTCCCCCATTATCTATCCAGTAGCTGTATTAAAAAATACCACTCCCCCGGAAGCTGCTAAAATTTCAACCATCATTAGAAAAGTATTATTTTGTGGATTAGGCAAAATTTTTAATACCTGCCAACTTATTAAATCTATCTCTCCCTTCCCGATAACGCTTGCTTTCGTAACCCATGACATTCTGGATAATCCATTTTTGCGGTTTTCCTTCTTTCAGGAGTAAAGCGATCGCCCTCTTCAGTACCTCCTCATCATCCACAAATCTTTTCCGAAACCATTGACCTGTTTGTCTGAAGCTATCTTTACTTTGACCAGCGTTATGCAAATACATTGCCCCTAATATAACTGGAAATGACTTCTTATCGGACAAGGCTATGACACTCCAGTCTTCGGGAGTTATTTTATCAATATACTCCGTCAGTCGGTTCTTGAGAACCAATTCTTTGGATAACATGGTCAATTTTACCGGACTTACGTAGGGAAGCTGACAATAGAGATAATCAATTGTAATTGCTTTCAGTAGTGAATCACCCAGAAATTTAACCTGCTTGTCCGGTGTAGAACGTTTCTGGTTTTTTTTCAAGTGACGTTCTAATAAAGGAGCAATTAAATACTTCTTCACCCAATTACGTCCCTGAGAAAAACCCCGATCCAAGTGAATAGCTCCTACTAGAGCTTTGAAAGCATGGTGAAAGGGATTTTGACGACGCTGACGGAGGAGATATCTGTCTTCCTTCATTCCCAAAAAGGGGTAAAGGTTCCCTAAATCTAATTGAAACCAAAGGTTAGTCAGCCTCTCTCCTGAAGTCAGGTTATTCTGTAAACCAGTAAACTTGGTCACATCCAAATAAGGACAGTTACTATAGAGATAATCAGCTATAATGAGATTGAGAATGACATCTCCGACGTTATGGAGGCGATCATTGTTCTTATCCGGTTCATTTGCTTGTTCAGCATAGGAACGATGGGTCAAACTCTGTTGCAGGATATCGGGATTTTTGAATTTAATCCCGATTTGAGCTTCCACTGGTGACGGATTTAATTCCATATCTGGTTCTGGGGTTTGGGGTGTTTGAACTGACTTTTTTACTTTGGGACTACTATAATTAATGCAGATCCCGTTCTAAATCGAAAATAACTTTTTCCCAGTACCAATCCTCCGATTGACCAGGATGTTGTTTCCTGACCTGTGTCAGTAACCGTTCTGCTAGGTTCCAATCACCTTTAACCAGAGTAAAGAGACGACTTCGCAGTTCTTCTCTCGGTCGTGGAGTACAATTTTGCTGCTGCTCTAACCATTGATTGTACTGTATTTCCCCCATTTCCATGGCATCTTCCAGCACCTTTTTGGTTTGGTCTGAGAGTTCTTGGAACGCTTTTTCAGCCCCCTCTATTGCCATTTGGGTGGATCCGATAAGCAGGTAGAAGGCTTTTTTAGGCAAGTTTTCCCAATCGTCCACTATTTTTCCTCTATTATATCACAATCTTCATTGTAGCATGACCTGTAGGCTAAACTAACCGCTGAAGATTACCGTTAGGTGGCAACAGATGATCGTGATTCGACAAGAACAACCACAAGACATTGAAGAAATTCGTGAAGTAAACGTTCAGGCGTTCGGCCAGTCTGAAGAGGCAGACATTATAGACGCTCTTCGACGAAACTGTAGTGATTTGCTTTCCCTGGTGGCGATCAAAGAGGAGCAGGTTGTGGGACACATTCTTTTCAGTCGGGCAACCCTTGGTGAACACAACAAGGTAGTCAACGGAATGGCACTCGGTCCAATGGCCGTCCGGCCTGATCTCCAGAGACAAGGAATTGGATCGGAGTTAGTGCAAACCGGAATCAAAGAATTGAAAAACCGACGATGTCCGTTTGTGATCCTTCTGGGTCATTCACAATTCTACCCGCGATTCGGTTTTGAATCTGCCAGTCGCCGGGGAATCCTTTGTGAATGGGAAGCGCCAGAAGAGGCGTTCATGATACTGGTCCTCAATGAGCCTGATCTGCACGGTGTTACTGGCTTGGCCCGGTACCGACCAGAATTCAAGGGTGAGACGAGTGGTTATGAATAATTATAGTCAACTAATATACTAACAATTTTACAATTATTTGTAGCATAATATATGTAGTAATATAATTATAACCTACTTACCAGTTCCCGGCACTTGGGCGCTATATTAAGTTATATTACACAATATGTTGAGCTATATTGCAATTTTTGGCTCAATGCACCCAGAGAAGAAGTCCATGATAGGATTACTCCGTTAGCTCGCCACTAGATATAGGAGAAAAGTCTTGGTACTAAGGGTTGCTGTTGTTGGTTCTGGACCTGCTGGTTCCTCTGCTGCGGAAATTTTAGCTTCATCTGGAATTGAAACTTATTTATTTGAGCGCAAACTGGATAATGCCAAACCTTGCGGTGGTGCTATTCCCCTGTGCATGGTGAGCGAATTCGACCTGCCACCAGAAATTATTGACCGTCAGGTGAGAAACATGAAAATGATTTCTCCCTCCAACGTGGAAGTGGACATTCATCTGCCCAATGACCATGAATATATTGGTATGTGTCGTCGGGAAGTGCTAGATGGTTTTCTGCGGAATCGCGCTGCTGACTTGGGTGCTCATCTGATCAATGGAACCGTTTTTCAGTTAGACATTCCCACTAATACTACTGCTCCCTATACCTTACACTATGCAGATCACTCCGAGAGTAAAGGGAAAGGGGTAATGAAAACCCTGAAAGTGGATCTGGTAATTGGAGCTGACGGAGCTAATTCCCGCATTGCTAAAGCAATTGACGCTGGGGATTATAATTACGCCATCGCTTTCCAAGAGCGGATTCGCTTGCCAGAAGATAAAATGGCATTCTACGAAAATCTGGCTGAAATGTACGTGGGTAACGATGTTTCCCCGGATTTTTACGCTTGGGTATTTCCTAAATACGACCACGTGGCGGTTGGTACTGGTACCATGAAGGTGAATAAAGCAATTATCAAGGAATTGCAAGCAGGTATTCGCACTCGCGCTGCCAAGAAATTAGAGGGTGGAGAAATTATTAAAGTAGAAGCTCACCCCATTCCTGAACATCCTCGCCCTCGGAGGGTTGTAGGGAGGGTAGCATTAGTAGGAGATGCTGCGGGAACCGTGACCAAATCTTCTGGAGAAGGGATCTACTTTGCTGCTAAATCCGCTCGTATGTGCGCTGAAACCATTGTAGAGACTTCCAACAGTGGACAGCGGGTACCCACGGAAAAAGACCTGAAGCTCTACCTGAAGCGTTGGGATAAGAAATACGGCATGACTTATAAGGTATTGGATATTTTGCAACGAGTGTTCTATAATTCCGATGCAAGTCGGGAGGCTTTTGTGGAGATGTGCTCTGATTTAGATGTACAAAAGCTCACTTTTGACAGCTATCTCTATAAAACAGTAGTACCTGCCAATCCGTTAACCCAGCTCAAGATTACAGCTAAAACTATCGGTAGTCTCCTACGGGGAAATGCTTTAGCCCCCTAATTCCGTAGGGTGGGCAATGCCTACCCTACCAATGGTCACTGGTTACTGTTACAGGGAGGTATTCAGTAGATTTTTGAGATTATTGCGAATTATAATAGTGTGGGGATGTTCTTTTCCTAACCTTCGTTCTGTAATATCTAAAGCCTCTAGATAAAGATGTTCGGCTTCTGAATACCTTCCTAACTCAAGCAATCGCAAATATCCAGAAAATTTTGGTGTTCCACAGGATGATTATTGAAGAAATTAGAAACTGTACTACGAGCAATAGCTAATTCTTCGGCAACATCTATCTGTCGTAGATAACTTTGACGCTTAAGAGCCAATCTGAGAGAACGGGATGACATACCAGCTTTTCCAGGAATATGGACATATTAGCAAAATCAGTCACAAAGTCAGTCATCTCAGTCACGAACTCAGTCATGGTCATGTTTTAGGAGAAATATAAGGAATACGGGAATTAAATTAGAATTTAATCCTTATATTGAGTATTGCTGCTTCTTTCCTTATCCTAGCATATCAAGTGTACCATTTACATAGCCCTGAAAGTACTCTTCAACAGGAAGAAGTTTTTCGACAAGCATTTGAGCTGTTTAAAATAGAAGCTCACAGAGACACATAGACGCAGAGGATAGCACGGTATGGATGAGCGCTTCAAACGCCTGTTTACTAATCCTCCGTGCCGGAGCGCCTCTGCGCGCACCGTTTCCGCAGTTATTTCCGGACCAATAGGTTTTGTTCTCGGGTTTTATTTTCGTGAATCTCCTTCTAGTTAGCAACTTTCAGCCTTCGTCTATCTGATTTCCCCTTCTCCTGAAAAAGATAACTATCCCCAGAATTGTACCAGAGGCGATGGCTGAAATAGCCCACCAAAACCGAGAATTTTCCGGTGATACCTCCCCCTCATTTGCTTCAGATGCAACTCCTGGAGTCACAGTAACATTATAACTGAGCTGAAAAGGCTGAAAATCTGCACCAGACTTGGGAGAACCCTTGAGAATTAACTCGTAAATCCCCTCCTGGGGAAAGATAATGTCAGCACCGGGAATACCTTCATACTGCTCCACAGAAATCCCTGTGAGAGGGACAGGCAAAATTGGCTCATGGTCAGATTCACTCTTCACCACTAGTTCACAGTCGCAGGAAGAATAGGGAATTAATTCTCCCCCCTCACGAGTGAGAGCAAACCAGAGTTGGGAAGATTCCCCAGCCTTAGGATTGTGATTCGGTTCAATGTGGAAAGTGGCTCCCACATTTCCATCAGTTTTCACTATATGGGCTACTGCTGGATTTACTACTAAAAGAGAAGAGAAAATCGATAAAATTAACTTGGACAACATTGGTTGTGAGTTTTTAATTGTGTTAGATTTGCTGCTTGTCCTCACTCAAGGATTTTTGGGGAGTTTTGGTCACTGTGCTGGAATGTGCGGTCCTTTAACAGTCTCTTTCTCCCTATCCCTGCAAAGTCCAGACTCTCCAAACTGGCAAAGAAGTCTCGGTTTTCACATTCTACTCAACTTGGGACGAATTCTCAGCTATGTTTTAGTGGGTGCTGCTTTGGGTGGTGTGAGTAACCTCCTCATCGCTAGCGGACAATTAGCAGGAGTGGGGAGCGGACTGCGTCAGGTCATGGTTATTATTACGGGATTGATGTTGATTTGGTTTGGTTTGCTGCAAATCAACCCCCACCTTTTACCCCATCTCCCTCTACTTCATCCTATCCAAGGGAAGTTACACGGACGTTTGAGTGGGGCTATGACTGCACTTTCCCTCTCTATTCGCTGGTGGACTCCCGCGCTCCTGGGGGTAATTTGGGGGTTGATTCCCTGCGGTTTCCTCTACGCAGCTCAAATAAAGGCAGCGGCAACAGGTAATCTCTGGTGGGGAGCAGGCACGATGCTGGCTTTTGGACTGGGTACCACACCCATAATGCTGGGTGTGGGTCTCTTCGCATCCAGGCTGAGTGCTAGTAAACGGAGTCAGTTGTTTCGCTTAGGGGGCTGGGTGACTGTGGCCATCGGTATCTTAACTTTATTTCGTAATGATGCTATGGTAGATTGTACAGGTCATTGTGCCCTCTTCTTACTCATCTTTACTTTGATTGCCCGTCCTCTGAGCGGTTTCTGGGAAAAGCCATTGCGATATCGACGTGCTCTGGGGGTGGGTTGTTACGTCCTGGCTTTAGCCCATACGAGTCACATGATGAGCCATTCCTTGAATTGGAGTTTTCACGGGATCCCCTTTATGTTACCCCAACATCAGCTGGGAATTTGCACCGGAATAACTTCCCTTTTGTTAATAACACCAGCGGCACTTACCAGTTTCGACCACTGGCAGAAAGTTTTGGGGAAATATTGGCGACAGATTCATTTATTATCCGTTCCCGCTTTAATTTTAGCTGCCATTCATACCGTGGCTATTGGCTCTCATTATCTCGGGGAGTTGGAATGGTCTGGGAGCAACCAAATTCGCTCCGCAGCTGTACTCCTGATTATTCTGGGGGTCTTGCTTACGCGGTCGCCCTTTTTTGGATCTCTTTTATCTCGGTCAAAGTTATAAAACAGTTACCGGCTCTCAGTTTTCTCCCCACACCCTATTATCCACTAATCTCTGATATTGGTTGATTGCAGGGTTTAATCGGCGACCCGGGTAAGATGACATTTCCTTCCACTCCCACAGAGACACCCCGCATCTGACGGAGAGCATTAATAGCCTTAACGCAGTCGCAACCGAACATGGCTATAGCTGTATCGCTCTCTTCTTCGGTAAATTCCAAGATAAGATGCCCTTCTGGAGTCGGTTCCAGATTGCTAAACTCCTCTGATACAGTAACCTTACCTCAATATGTAGCAAACATGCTTTCCCAACTAGCTAGATGGGCATTCCCCAATTACAATAGTTAGAATAAACTATTTTCCGCTATTGACCATGGAACGTCGTGCTCTCTTATTTTGGTTCGGTCTGGGTTGGTTGTCGAGTTATAGCAGTGGTCAGGCGGGTTAGGACATTTTTCTTTCCCTTTTACCAACTCCCTTTGAAAATATCGTGTCCTAAGCGCCTTGGCGGTTGCTATAAATAAAGTAGTTTGCATCCTGTCTTTTCAATCAGTTCTTGAATCCGTCCGCCTTTATGATGTCCTATATACCTTGCCCATTGC
>JACONB010000050.1 GCA_014323965.1 Prochloron sp. SP5CPC1
GGGTTCCCTCTTCTTCCTGATTGTCAACTAGTGAAAAAAACGGTGGCCTCCTGTGTCGGAGGCACTACTGTAGTTGAGTTCAATATATTTAGCGATGGCTACACTAGATGAAATAATTAAAGGAGGGGTGAACCCCTTTGACTCGGTGACTTTCACCACGGGTAACTTTTGGAGGGAGGAGGTGGGGGGAGCAACTTCCACCGTCAACTCCATTCACAGTGAAGCAATTGATCAGATCGCCTCACTGCTGGATTTGGTGGTGAGGTATAATTACACTCGCAGCGTTTTGCTGCAAGGGGATAGTGGTTGTGGGAAAAGTTATTTGTTAGCTCGTCTGAAAAAAACCCTAAACCCCAAAGCTTTCTTTGCTTATATCGATTCTTGTCCCACCAGTGATTCCATTTGGCGTCATACTCTCCGTCATTTGGTGGATAGTTTAATGCACCGCCCTGAAGGAGAGCAGGAATCTCAGTTACTCCTGTGGCTGAAAGGTTTATCTGCTTTTCGCCATGGTGGTGTAATGAAGACACTACTGGGGGAAAGGAGACTCTTTATTAGCAATTTCCGCAGTACTTACCCCACAGGTATTTACCAACCCAAGGATTTCTTTGGTGTCTTGTATGAACTCGTGAAGAATTCAGATTTGTTTGTTCTCGCTTGCGACTAGTTACGGGGGGAAAATTTGGATCAAGAGGATATCAAATCTTTAGGGGTGAACCAAGTTATTGACGGGGAAGAGGCAGCAAAAGGGATAGTGGGGAATTTTGGCAGAATCGCCGATGCTACCCAACCCATTGTCCTCTGTTTTGACCAATTGGACAATGGATCTCGATTGCCCGATGGAATTCTAGACCTCAGACCTTATTTCCAGGTGAATACTACCCTGCACAACAACCATATAAAGAATTTTCTGGTGGTTATTAGTGTCGTCAGCGATATCTGGCGGAATTCCCAGAAAAATCTTCCCCAGTCAGACTTATCCCGGTTGAATGAATATGTTACCTTGAAAGATATTACCCTAGAACAAGTGAAAGCATTGTGGGCGATCCGACTCTCTCCCCTCCATCGTCAAGCTAAACCCAAACCTCTATCTCCTATTGAACCTTTAAATGAGAGAGCGCTTCAGGAAAGGTTTCCTGGGGGGAAAGCAAACCTCCGTAATGCACTCATGTTGGGGAGAGAATTATTTCTGCAATATACAAAGAACCCTCCAAAGGGTACCTTAGTAACATTTCAACTGCTCTGGGTCAAAAAATTCCAGGAGAATAAGGCAAAAATAGACCGGATTCGCAACTTTTCTTCCCTAGATCTCATAGCAATGCTCAAACAGGCTCTGCAAGCCCTGCAAATCAAGATAATTAAAGATAAAATATTGCCTAGTAAAACTTATAGCAATTATTCTTTCAGTTGTAAACTCCCGGGCAGGAGGGGAACAATAGGCATATTCTGGAATGAAGAGCCGAATATGAGCAGCTTTTACTTTACTATGAAAGCTTGTCAAAGGGCAATCCACCAAAACTGCTGCGACTCTCTCATCCTTATTAGAGGGGAAAGGTTGGGTAGCCCAAAAAACAAGGGATATAAGTTGTTCGAGGAAATCTTTGATGGGATTAACCATCATCATATCATCCCTCAATTAGACTCGGTGTACTATCTGAGAACCTACCAAACCTTAGCCAGGGATGCTAACGCTGGAGATTTAGTAGTGGGGAGCAAAATCCCTAATTTGCGGGAACTAGAAGAATTAATGCGGCAGGGTAATATTTTCGATGGCTGCCCTTTGTTACAAGATTTAGGAATAGTTACCCCCAGTAACAATTTCCCCCAGCCAGAAAAGGTTCAACTACCTCTAGCAGAAGCAGAAGTGAAAGACTTTCTGTTAGACTTAGTGAAAACCCAGAAGTTCATTGCTGTCAAGATATTAATGGAAAATTGCACCCAGCAATTTCCTAAAATCCCAACTTCAGTAGTAAAACAAAGAATTGATGAATTGTGTCAAGCCGAGTTAATTTCCATCATAAACCCTCAAGCAACATGGGAAGAGCAATTAGTTTGTCTCGTGCCGTAATAATGATATAATATAACCATGTCTTATCTCACAAGAGCTAGAGAAATCCGCACTATAATAAACAAACTCACCTCCTATCCTGTGCTCTGGTTGGATACGGAAGTTGCTGACTGGAAGACTCCCAACCCCAGACTATCCCTGATTCAGGTATTAGCAGCTCCTAATAAAGTATATGTTTTGGATGTTTTGAATAAGTCAGATTTGGGGCAACATTTTATTAACCAAATCATGGTGAATGGTAAAATAGAGAAAATATTTCACAACGCTCCCTTCGACTTGAGATATTTGGGTAAAGAGAGAGCGGAAAACGTCACCTGCACCCTGAAGCTAGCGAGAAAAATATCCCTGGATGTTTTGGATGTACCCAATCGAAAATTGAAAACTTTAGCCGTAAAACTGGGTTTTGAGAATGTGGATCCAGAAAGTCAATCCAGCGACTGGGGAAGGCGCCCCTTGAGTAAAAAGCAACTCCAATACTGTACAATGGATGTAGTTTATCTTGCCGCAGTCCATCGTCATCTCTTAGGAATTAACAATGCAACCAACAACAAAGTCCACTAATACCTCTTTTAATGTTACCGACGTCAGGATTGCCTTTGAATGTCCTCGTCTCTTTTATTTAGGACATCTTTTGGGGGGGAAAACCCTTTTTATTCCAGAAAATCATCCCCGTGGTATAGGGAATAATTTTCACAAAATAGGGTCAGATTTCCTGAAAACAGCTGGCCGAGAACCTCGGTTTCTTCCCTTATTTGCACCCAAGTTTGGCAAGGATTAACTGGATTAATTGCCCGTTGGGCTCAATTATTAGCCAAAAATAGACCCTATTCTACTCCATCCGAATTAATTAGCAAAACCTTTATCGCTCAGGAATACAAGCTCCAGCATCAATTTACCCTCCCCAATGGTAATCTACAACCAGTAGAGGGTATTTTAGATAGCCTCATGCAGGATTTAGAGCGTAAACGCCTGAGGGTGATAGAATACAAAACCTATACCCCCGTGGATCCCTCAGCACAATTAGCTCAGGTAGCTCTTTATAGTTATATGGTGCAGGTAAAATTCAAGACTCCGGTGGATTCGGCGGTTTATTGTGTTCTCCCAGAGTTTAAGGAGTATAATTATACTTGGGAACAATTGGAAGATACGGTATATGGACTGATTCCTCATAAGTTACAGCAGATGAACCAATGGGTGAGATGGAAACCAGGAACCCCGGAACCACCACCCAGCACCACCCAACCTCACCTCTGCCATATTTGTTCCCAACAGGAAAAGTGTCAAAACTTTTTCCCCTCTGTCAATCCTATTGTAGAGAAGGAAAACACCCATTCTACTCCTGATGCAGAAAGGATGGCAGAGCAATTAATTTCCGCCTTAAAATCCTTTAAAATAGGGGTAGATTACCTAGGAGCAGCAGTTGGTTCCGCATTTATTCGAGTCAAGCTCAAACCTGCTCCCGGGGTTAAAGTAGTTTCCTTGGTGAATAGAGCAGAGGATCTCCAGGTACAATTAGGTATAATTAGCCCACCCCTCATTGCCCCCCAACCGGGATATGTGAGCGTGGATTTACCCCGCCCAGATCGCCAAATTGCTAACTTTGAGGATTATATTAAAGGGGAGGACACAGCCCAGGAGAAGACAGTCAAAATTGCCATTGGTATCGATTTAGATGGTAAATTGGTAGAAGCAGACTTAGCAGATCCTAATACTTGTCACTTTTTAATTGGGGGAACCACTGGTAGCGGCAAAAGCGAATTCCTGCGGAGCCTCCTGCTCAGTTTAATCCGTCGTCATTCCCCCCAACAACTGGGAATTGTCCTCGTAGATCCAAAACGAGTCACTTTCCCGGAATTTGAGGGGATGGCCTGGTTGCGAACTCCTATCATAAAAGATAGCGATCGCGCTATGGAGTTAATGGAAACATTAGTCAAAGAAGTTGCTCGACGTTACCTCCTATTTGAAGGAGCAAAATGTTCCCATCTAGAGGCTTATAACCACAAACGAACTCAACAACAACAGCCCCCTCTCCGTCGGATTGTTTGTATCTTTGATGAATATGCAGACTTTATGGCGGAGAAAGAAGTACGAGCAGTTTTAGAACAAAGTATCAAAAAATTGGGAGCCATGGCAAGAGCAGCAGGAATTCATTTAATTATTGCCACTCAACGTCCCGATGCTAAAGTAGTCACCCCCCTGATTCGTTCTAACTTACCGGGAAGAATTGCTCTGCGCACTGCAAGTGTTGCTGATTCCAAAATTATTTTAGGGGGTAATCAAGAAGAAGCAGCTTATCTCTTAGGAAAAGGGGATTTACTCTATCAAGTGGGTTCTCAACTGCAACGTCTTCAGAGTTTATTTGCTTCTCCTCGCGCAAAGGCGCAAAGGCGCAAAGTATCAATGGTACCTAAACCTTGCCCATGACATTAATCGTCTAACTCAAATGTTTAATTTTTGTTCCCCATTTGAGTTGTAGGTTGGGTTGAGGAACGAAACCCAACAACACCTATGGTTCTACCCAACCTACTATGGCTGTTTTAAAGCTTGATTGATCGCTTAGGTCCGCCACAAATAATAAGGCATTGCCCACCCTACTTCTCCTCATACTTGAGAACAGTATTTCTGAGCCTGTCGGCGAACTGTTGGATTTCCTTTACTTCTTGGATAGCAATCTTTGCTTCCTTCTTTTCATCATTATCGAATAAAGCGATATATTTCTGGGAGGTGTTAAAATAAAGGCGACATATAGGTTTCCGGTGATTATCATCTAGCAGAATGCCAAAATAGCGTACTGTATCCCGGTAAAATAGCCTATTATCTTCAATAGTGTCCTTCAGAATATCTCTTACAGCAATAAATCCGTAAACCTCGTCGGCGGTGGTTTCAATGTTGTCACTATCCCTCTGTTTTGTAGATCCATGGGCGGATATATCAGGAGAGCTAACATCTGTGGTAGATTCTGATTCATCAGACTGAGTTGTATCTTTATCGAATACAGATTCCAGACGTTTCTCAATTTCCTCGTTGATGAACTGCTTCAATGCTCTTTGGGTAATTCCCTGAAACTGTCCCACAACTTTCTGGGTTATCCTACCTTCATAAATTTGGGATGCGAAAAACTTGACAAAATCATCAGAGGGTTTCACCAATTGATTCGCCAATATCACCTTGATCTCTCTGGTATATTTCAGTTCCACAGCACCGGAAATGAGTTGTTCGGGATTGAAATAATATTTACCGAGTTTCTTAAGTTCAATAATTAGGGAATCGTGAATGTTGAGCAAATCGAATTCCAAAAATGGCTTGGAATCCATTTGATTGGGTTTTTCCTGATCTGTGTATAATTGGTATCTCACTCCATTGGTTAAAATGGCGATGGGAGATTCTGTGACGGAAAAATAGCGATAAAGCTGAGAGGTGTGTTTATGATCGAGATCCACACCGCACCATTTGCATTCCATCAGGATGATGGGTTTCCCATCCCGCATGATGGCGTAATCGACTTTCTCCCCCCTCTTGGTTCCCACATCGGCGGTAAATTCAGGAATGACTTCCCCCGGATCATAGACGTCATAATCCAAAGCCGCGATAAAAGGAATCACCAGTGCCTGTTTTGTGGCTTCTTCTGTCTGAATGGAATCCCGAGATTTCCGCACCCTTGTTCCGAGAGCCCGAATTTTTTCCGCAAAATCCATCTTTTTCCTTTGACGATACGTTTATATCCGATCCCCACCATAGCATACCCAGGTACCGCTATAAACTCAAACAAGAGATTCGTTTTCATCAGGGGGCGACGAGTAAAAGCGACAGAAGGGGAGGTGCCCGATGTGTGGGTTATTTTCAAGCACCAAGATGTTACGGTTTTGAATTAGGCAATGCAAACCAACTGCGGTTTTGATGTCCTGTGCATTCTATCTTATACCTATTTACAAATTTCAATGACATTATCAGCTAATTCTGAGAACTTAGCTTTTAGAAGTCTGATTTGTTCTACTTGGTTCGGTGCCCAAGCTCTTCAGCGATCGCAAACACGTCCGCTGCACGGAATTGTGTGGGATTTGTTCATCTATCATGGAGCCCTAACAAGTTAAGGGACCGCCCTGGTGCTGAGGTGACAGCATTACTCTTATAGTAGCGACTTGTCCTCAATTTGTCAAGGGGGGGTAACTGGTAGCCCTAATCGAAATCCTGTCGAGTATGAGTCTAGGGATAGGGCAAGGGAAAATTGGAACGAAATCAGGCTGACCACCAGGGATTAATTGAATTGTGCATCTATCCAGATTATCATGGGACTAGTATCGGATGATTAAGTTTTGCGGAGGCATATAAAAGAGATGCTCTCAAATCCTCTGCTTCCAGATCCGGCATTTCTTCTAAAATCTCTTTTTCACTCAAACCAGCGGCAAACAAATCTAGTACGTCTGATACGCGAATTCTCATGCCCCTAATGCAGAGACGACCACCGCACTGCTTAGGAGTAATCTACTCCCGTCCGCTACGCACTCGACGGGAGCTTTTGGGAGCCCTAGAGCTTCAAAGGAATCTCGCCACCCACCCCTCTTCTCCCCTCCCAGGTACACAGATCCCCAAAGCAGCTATATTATTTGCACCATTGCGGTCTGCATCCAACTTTACTCCACAATGTCCACAAACAAATTTTTTTCCTTTCCGGTAAGACTTCCCTTTTTCTGGATGAATATGGAGACATTTACTGCAAGTCTGAGATGTATATGCAGGTGGAACAAACACTAAATCAACACCTTTAATCAGACACTTATAGGTTATGTACTGTCTTAATTGGTAGAAAGCCCAATTGTTAGATAACCTTCTTTCTTTTTTACTTCTAGGAAGTTGGTTAGTCCCTTCTCTAATTCCTGTTAAGTCTTCCATCGCAATGGCTTGTCTGCTAGTTGCTGCTTGATCAACTAAACGGCGACTTATATTATGGTTTAACCAAGATTGGAATCGTTTCTCTTTGCCCGACAACCGTTGCTGAAGCTGACGACATCTTCTACGACTACTTCTTGTGCCTTTCGTTGCTTTCTTTTGGAGAATGGCTCTCGTCTTGGCGTAATGATTTCTTTTGTCAGTTATCTGCTTTCCATTCCATTTATCTCCTGAGCTTGTATGAGCAATATCTGTTCGACCCAAATCAACCCCTAAACATTTCTTTGTAGTTGGTGGGACGCTAACGCGGGACGCCAAGGGCGGTTGCTTACGCAAAGCTTGCGCAATCAGGGCATAGGTTCTTAATTTGGATGTTAATATAATAATCACCTGACCGGCGTTTAACTAAAGTTGCACTGGTTGGCTTCTGCCCCTTTAACTTTGCCTTTTGATAGTTCCCTATCAACAGAGAAAACCGCTCTCTGGAATTTAATAGTTTTAAACTCACAGACCAATCAGTCTCTTTAAAGGAGAAAATTCGAGCATCATAAGTAGCAGATGTAGGACTAAAACCTTTTACCTTTCGCTTCTTTAGCCTTGCTGTTTTTCGATTAGCACAAACCCTCCGAATAGCCTGAATTGCTAGATTGGCTGACAACCCAAAGCTGGCCCGAACATCCTGATACACCAATGCTTGCATGGCGGTCTTGTTTACCATTTTTGGCTCGGTATTCTGGTTCACCCAGTCACAAGCGGAACTGAAGGCGAGTAGCGTTTCCTCGATTTCTTTAGCGACTTCGCTACTTACCTTCAGTTTGCAAGCTACAGTTATCGTCTGGGTTTCAGGCATTTAGTCTCAACTTTGGTGAACTATTATGAGTATAGCATGGTAGTTGGCGATTCGTCACCCATCTTATAAAGATGGGAATCCTCATCGCTGCGCTTTTCCTCCCCGGGACTCCCGCGCAAACGTTGAATGTAATTCTCGAAAGTAACTCGGTCATTAAAATTAGCTCCCACAACACTTATCTCTAGTGTAACTTACATATAAGTTGTAAATCCAAAAAGCAGACTTTGCTGTCTGGACATCCTCTTGTGCTACAGTAGCAAAATATCACTATAACTATCCTCGTTCCATGACAAAAAAAGAACTGTTACGATCCCTGGAATTTATGACGATTACAGATCGTCTGGAAATAATTGAGGCGGCAACAAGCCTTATTCGAGAGGATTTGAATCGTCAAAGTCCTACAACAACGACAACATCTTCAGGGTTAAAAGATGCTGTTGACAAAATGGCGTCGTTATATGGCCCAAATACTGAATTAACTGAATTTACAGACCTGGATATTGAGGAATTTTATGAGCACTTTTAGTTGAGTTTCCAGTTTTAGCAATAACCCAAGGAGAGTCAACATCGATAAACCAATTCTCGTCAATCAATTCTAAATTATGGTCAACAATGAGGTTAAGTTCACCTATTTCCACCTCATCAACAACTTTTTCTTCGAGAGATCCTCTCGGTTCTGCTTTTAGCAGAATTTCATCCATTTATTACCTTGTTCTTCTTCTCTAGTATATCCTAGAGTAGTATTAACCAATTCCACCTGTAGGGGCGCTATGAGAGTAATATTTTCATAAATAAACTCACCCTCAGAGTTACATACCCTTAATAAGCACAGCATAAATATTTTTATGCGACAGTATTGGCATCAATTTTGGCTAAAATATTATGACACTCATGCCAAACCCTGTGATTGTTAAAATTGATCATCTTTATTTATAGCAATCGCCAGGGCGATTGATACACCCAAGTGAGTTGGTTTCGTTTAGGCTCGAAATGTTAGAACCAGCTTTCTAACTGCAATTCATTTGCATGTTACCTGGGGAACTCATAACTGGTACGGGCATGGCACTGCCGTGCCCCTACACTGTCATGGTACGTGCTATATATCACATCAGGTAACCAGACCAAAATAGCCGATTTGTTGGGTTTCGTGCCTCAGACCAACCTACAGTTGCCCTCATTTAGTTCAAAAGCATCATGAACTATCTCAAGAGCCTTCTTTCCTTCCGACTCAGCAATGACACAACTAACTTTAATCTCGGAAGTAGCAATCATCTGAATATTAATACCCCCTTCTGCTAATGCAGCAAAAAACCGAGCGGCAACTCCCGGTTTGGCTACCATTCCTGCTCCAACTATGCTCAGTTTAGCAATACTATCATCGATGAGAATAGCCTCAAGATCCAAAGTCTTAGCCAAATAATCTAAAGCAGACTTAGCTTTCTGAGCATCTTCTTGTGCTACAGTAAAAGCAATATCTCGGGTATCTACTCCCTCCCTAGCCCGACAGCGCTGAGATTGAATAATGGTATCTACGCTAATCTTATTATCTGCTAGGGCACCAAAAATTTTCGCCGCCATTCCCGAGATATCAGGAACACCAAAAATGGCTAACCGGGCTTGGTTGTGATCCAGAGCAACCCCCCTAACAGGAAGATACTCATTAGGAGCAGTGGTAGTTTTAGTATAATTGTGTACTGCATAACCACGACAAAGAGCAGCAAGTGCTCCATCGCAGTATTGTTCGTGGATAACGCAACTCACCTTCACTTCCGAGGTGGAAATCATCTGGATATTGATTTTAGCAGCTGCTAATGTGGAGAACATTTGGGCTGCAACCCCGGGACGTCCAATCATCCCTGCCCCCACAATTTCCACCTTAGCAATAAAGGGATCTACTTTTACCTCAACCTCCGGGAAAACTTTCCTTGCTGCTGCTTCTGCTTTATCTAAATCTTCTGTCAAGACAGTAAAGGCAATATCATTGCTATTACCTTCGTGAATGGATTGAATAATCAAATCCACGTCTATCCCCTGACGGGCAATTTCCCCGAAGAGGTTTGCTGCTACTCCCGGGCGATCCGCTACGCCCAGCAAAGCCACTTTAGCTAGGTTGCGCTGGAATTCTACCCCATCTACTGCCTTGGTAATTTCCAATCCAGTCAAAGAACGAGGTTTGGGCACCTGGGAAACTACATGGGTACCCAGTGTGTCACTGTAACTTGATAATACAGTTAAAGGGACTCCATAGTTACGGGCAATTTCTACGGCCCGAGGATGAAGTACCTTGGCTCCCAAACTGGCCAACTCCAGCATTTCATCACAAGTAATGGATTCCATCAATCGCGCCGACGGCACCAAACGGGGGTCTGTAGTGAAAATACCATCCACATCGGTATAGATTTGACACTCCTGCGCCTGTAAAGATGCTGCTAATGCTACTGCTGAAGTATCGGACCCCCCCCTTCCCAGGGTGGTAATTTCCCTGTCATCCCTGGTGCTAATACCTTGAAACCCAGCCACCACTACTACCTCTTCGAGCTCTAAATGACGTTGAATCCGTTCTGTTTTGATTTTCAGAATGCGGGCACGGCTGTGTTCGGCGTCCGTCACAATCCCTACTTGCGCCCCGGTGAGGGAAATAGCTGCCTGCCCTAACTCATGTAAAGCCATGGATAGGAGGGCGATAGACACCTGTTCTCCGGTAGAGAGGAGCATATCCATTTCCCGACTACTAGGGGAGGAGGAAATTTGCTTGGCTAAATTGACCAAAGTATCGGTGCTGTTACCCATGGCGGAAACTACCACCACTACTGCATTCCCCTTGGCAACTGTTTTCCGAACCTTTCTCGCTACTGCTTGGATTCGTTCCACCGAACCGACGGAGGTGCCGCCGTATTTTTGGACAATTAGAGCCATAATTTCTCCTCTACAGGTCAACTCATTTTATATAGGATTTTGTAGGAGCTGGACAAAATCAGCGTGTTGAGGGGAACTTAGTCCCTCTTGCAACACTGCTACCACTGGTATCATATCTTGAGCTAGTAATGCTTCACTTGCTAACCACAAACCAGGGAAAACTTGGGAGCGCACTATTTGGGAATCATCGGGTTGCAAAAGAACATATTTTCCTTCCCTCAGTTCAAACCAATCTACTTTATGTTCAAGAATTTGCCATATAATATATTCTTGTATACCATTGCGTTCATAGGCTAGTTTCTTGTCGTGGAAGTCGTAACTAGCACTTGATGCTGCTATTTCCACTACTAATTCCGGCGCTCCTTCTATATAGTCATCTGCTGTAATGCGGGATCTTCCCCCCACACTTTCATCCATTAATAATACCCCATCTGGCTGAGGTTCGTTCTCTAAATCTAAACGCAATGTAGGCTCTATACCTAATTTTACCCCAAAAGTAGCCATACTGTAAGTCCAGAGCCAGCCGATCATGTTAGCATGGGGTTGTGCGTGGCTCTGAAAACGTAATGGGGATGCCATATAGACGACTCCTTCTATTAGTTCCGCCTTTTTATGTTGAGCCATAGCGGCGTACCTGCGCTCGAATTCTGGACGAGAGAGCCTATCTCCATTTTCTAGCCAAGGGAGCTGGCGTTGCTCCTCTTGCAATACTTGTCCTACCATTATCCCAGCTCTACTGCAACCTTATAATTATATACCATGAGCCAACACCTGCCGGAGTGCATTAAGCTATAATGAATTGATATGTTACCCTGTGGGGGATTCACCCGAAAAATTGAAAACAGCAATGAACTTAAAATCGATTTACAATTGGTACGGACAAGGATTGAGCAACCCCAAGTATCGCTGGTGGATGATTATGGGAACCTTGCTTTATTTCCTAAGCCCTCTGGATCTTTCTCCAGACCTAATTCCCATTGTTGGTCAAATTGACGACCTCATCCTATTGACCTTTTTATTTACTCAGGTGGGAAACTTAGTGGGTAATTATTTTCAATCCCAACAACAAATTCCAGTACCTAATCATGAAGAAGAAGTGAACCAGACTATCGATGTGGATGCAGTTTCAGTAGATTAGCATTGCTGCTACAATAAAACCAATGAAAGTCCAAAAGATAAGAAAATGTCAAAACCACAAAAATTGCTTTTAGTTGACGATGAACCGGGAGTGCGGGAATCAGTTCAAGCATATTTAGAAGATGAAGAACAATTTGAAGTTAGGGTGGCCAGTAATGCAACGGAAGCTTGGGATTTATTGCAAACCTACCAGCCTGATTTAGTCATTTCCGACATCATGATGCCCCAAGTTGATGGCTATCAATTTCTGGAACAACTCAGAGAAGATAACCGCTTTCAGACTACCCCAGTAATATTTTTAACTGCTAGAGGTATGACCCAAGACAGGATTGAAGGTTATAATGCGGGGTGCGATGCTTACCTTTCCAAACCCTTCGATCCGGAAGAATTAGAGGCCATAATAAACAGCTTGCTAGCTCGGCGCTCCACAATCTCTGATAGCAATAGCTCTGACTGGGAAAAAGTTGCTGGGGAAATTCAAGAAATTAAGCTAATGCTGGGAGGAGGAAAGACTAACTTTAATACTGCTCCAATAATTAAAATTGATTTGACTCCGCGAGAGCAAAGTGTGTTAGATTTGGTAGCAGAAGGTTTGATGAATAAAGAAATTGCCCAGAGACTAGAAACTAGTGTCAGAAATGTAGAAAAATATGTCAGCCGTTTGTTTGGTAAAACTGACACTAGCAGTCGGACGCAATTAGTTCGTTATGCTTTAAAACACGGACTGACCAATTAAACAGTTATAGCGCTTCCCTTCTTAGCACTCTCATATTCCTCTCTCTGTGTGCTCTGTGTCTCTGTGGTTAAAACAAATGCAGTCTTTTCCTCCGTCCGACTGCCTTCTTAAAGTCGATAGAGTAAGTTTAAGCCGTGGGTGTCCGTACCGCAGGTGGCGAATAAACCGTATTCTCGACTCAGTTGTTTGACTTCTTGAGTTGGAATAGGACTAGGAGTCCAGGGTTTGGTATTGGTATAGGCATAGTAAGCTTCTACACCGTCAATCCCTAACTCAGCAGCAGCAGGGATTAGCTGCTTTGAAGGACGGCGATAGCGGGCGGGGTGGGCGAGAACGGCTAAACCCCCTGCTTGATGGATAGCGGCGATTGCCTCTTCAGCTAAACCCTCCTTTCCCTGGGGTTCTTCCCCCTGAAGATAGGGAGCCATTGCCCTATGTTCCGGTATAAAGCCATAGCCGAGGATATGTACTTTAGTTCGCAAGAGTTGAGCCGTCACTTCTAAACCAGTCCAAAGGTGGGGAAGAGAGGTGAAGGGGCCTTCAGAAGGAATATTTTCGAGCCAGTTTCGGGCTGCATGATAGCCGCAGACGGAGTGATGATCGGTAATAGCCATGGCTTTCAGACCGATCTTAACTGCTTGACCCATCAATTGCTCCGGTGTCAGTTGTCCGTCGGAACAGACGGTATGCATGTGAAAATTGTAGTTGCCCGGACAACTATCTGTATCGATGGTTTCCCAAATTTTTTTGAGGGCTAGAGAGTTTTGGGCTGCTGTGTTCAATAGCATAGCATTCTGAATACCGAACTTTAAAAGAATTCTCCGAGGCAATGGCTGCTAAGATAACTATAGCAAAACTATTGAAAATCTGAAGAGATATGACTAAAGCAATTTGGAATGGAGTGGTTTTAGTTGAAAGCGAGCACTGTGAAGTAGTGGAAGGCAATCAGTACTTCCCCCCCGACTCCCTGAATAAGCAGTATTTTAAGCCTAGCGACACTCGTACCAATTGCCCTTGGAAAGGGGAGGCTATCTATTATACCCTTGAAGTTAACGGCCAAGAAAATAAAGATGCTGCCTGGTATTACCCCCAGACTAAGGAAGCTGCTAAGCAGATTGAAGGATATGTGGCCTTCTGGAAAGGGGTTGACCTCGTACCATGATACCTTCCCTCCTGATAACTGCCTTCGGAGAAAACTATTAATATGGTAAAATAGGTTTATCATGGTTGGAGGGTAAGTCATGATATCTGCGAAAAATGCTAGTCTGCTGGCTTTGAGTATAATTTTGATTGGGGCAGAAGCCATGGCAGAAGATGCCAACTTCGGTCAGTTTACCCTGACACCCGCTCACAAAACTACAGTTTCTGGAAGCACCGATGGCTCTTACGACCTGTCGTCCATTGCTCAGACGGATCAAAACGGTAATCCCTGCATTGGTTATGCTTCTGTCAATCCAGATCACATGATGATTTTGAAGGAAGATTTGGCGCAACTGAAACTAGAGGTTGACAGCAATGGCCAAGATACAACTTTAGTAGTTAAGGGACCGGACAATATTCTTCGTTGTGACTTCGGTACCAATGATACCCCGGATGCGGTGATTAAAGCTACTGATTGGCCATCGGGAGAATACAAAATCTGGGTTGGTTCCATTGAACCTTCCCAAAAATGGGATTACCGCTTGTTAGCAGGAGGCAAATAATTCGGGTTCCACGACAGCTCCTCTCACTTAGAAATACTTGTTTAACGGTAAGATAGTCAGTAATGTATTGAAGCAAAAATTAAAATCACTCGTGTTATCTTCACTAATTGCTGACTTTCGCATTATTTTTGACCGAGATCCAGCAGCTCGCAACTGGCTGGAGGTTCTCATCTGCTACCCCGGTTTACAGGCACTCTTTTTCCATCGTCTCGCTCACTTGCTGTACAACCTGGGTATTCCTTTCTTTCCCAGATTCATTTCTCACTTTGCTCGTGCTCTGACGGGGATTGAAATTCACCCCGGTGCTAAAATTGGCAAGGGTGTATTTATCGACCATGGTATGGGGGTTGTGATTGGCGAAACCGCTATTCTCGGAGACTACTGTCTTATTTATCAAGGTGTTACTCTCGGTGGTACAGGGAAGGAAACTGGTAAGCGTCACCCCACTTTAGGGGAGAATGTGGTGGTGGGTGCTGGAGCTAAAGTTCTCGGGAACATTCAAATTGGCAAGGACGTGCGCATTGGTGCGGGTTCTGTGGTTTTGCGAGATGTTCCTTCCAATTGTACAGTAGTAGGAATCCCAGGAAGAATTGTCTATCGCTCTGGTGTCCGAGTTGACCCCCTGGACCACAGTAATCTACCCGACTCGGAAGCTATTGTGATTCGCACTTTAGTTGACCGCATTGAGGCTTTGGAAAAACAAGTCCTTCAGTTGAAAGAAAATACTCAGCATAATAATATTGTTAAGTAGCTGTTGTCAAAAATTGGACACTAAGCTACAGGAGAGTCAGAGAATTGCATTTCCCAACTCTCCTGGGTATTATAGCATAAAAATTGTCAATTAAGAAAAAAAAGAATAGTGGAACTTCCAATGTTATAACAAAGTCCTAGATTCTAGGGTGAATGCCTAGGAAAAAATCCCAAAGACCTTCTCATTGAGAGAATGGTGAGTTATTATGGTAATGAATAGTAAATTTTTTTCATGTGCGATGAAACCACAAAGACTAACTTCGGTATTAACTATTTTAGCCCTCACCATAACTATCCTGGGGGCTGAGAGCAAGCAGGCTA
>JACONB010000051.1 GCA_014323965.1 Prochloron sp. SP5CPC1
GAGTATATGTGGGAAATAGCCACAATATTTAAGTAAATCTTTTGTTTTTACTTTACCTAAACAATTCCAGTAACCAGGGAGAACTGAGCGGTTTTCAGATTCAAAGCCGAAATCATTGCCAGTATCAGCAAGAGGAATTTCCAAAATATCTAGTAATTCTGGTTCTCTACCTTCAACAAGCCGAACTGATCTTGGAATTCTCCCATCTTGAGGATATAATTTGTCACGTACTGGACGAATCCATTTTCCTGTATCTACATCGATTCCAGCAATACAGCTTTCCCCTAGCTTCCGTGAATTAGCCAAACAGATAATTTGTTTCATAGATGACATATATTAATGTTTTCCCACTTGTTATTCAGATACTCGGCAACTAAACGACGATGACAGTGATGAGGTTTTGCTTCACTACATAGTAAACAAGCATTATCAATCTGTTCTGGAGAGACTTTTTTCTCAATTTGGCGGTTGGCTATGAGTTGCACAAACTTTTGCTCATAGGTTGCCCAATCTCCTTTCTTCTTCTTATACTCATCAAGAATGTCTTTCGTTGGAGCCAGATCGAGAAGATGAACATAATCGATATCAGCAATAGTTTTGAGAAAGTATTGTAAATCAGATTTTTTGGTAAATCCGGCTAACTGGGAAACATTGTTTAGACGAGTATCTATAACTCGTTTAACTCCTGCTTTTTTAAGGGTATCAAAGAATTTTTGAGCCGTCTTTTTGGTGAAACCGATTGTGAATAAATCAATTGGCTTGCTCATAATAATCCCCATTTTTTTCTACATATGCAATCTTGTCGCCCTGAATTTTATAGGCTTTTGCCAAACATTCTTCCCTGGTTGGCAAAGCTTGAGGAAACAGAGAAAGTTGAACTGGTTGGGCGACTTTGTCTTCAAACTCTCTAAACCCATGTTTTGCAAGCATTCTATCTTCTAAATCCCTATGGGGTTCCAAATCACCGTTCTTCAAAATGTGATTGATATCTAAGTTCAGGTGTCGTAGGTACTGACAGACTAGAATTGCTCTGTGGCAATCTAGGGGGTCTTTCTCAGCACACATAAGCCCAATCCTATATTTTTCCGAACCTGCTCGAATCCTTTTGATTCCTTCACGGAATTCATCGGTGTCAGCGATTTTTTCATACACTATAACATTGTGAGTTACTGGGTCTTGCGCCTAATTCTCTCTCTAGAAATACGTACTTAATCGCCTCTCTCTCCAAGGTTTCTTTTAATGCTGCTCCATTGAAGTGTGGTAAGAAGCGACTGTACGGATAGGAACGCACATCAGCAACAGCAGTTATTCTATGCTTTTGTAGCAGAGAGATAAATGCTTTTATCTCTTGATTAGAGTGACCGATAGTGAATAACTCCATCAATACCATTCCTCAGATTAACGCTAGTTAGACAATTGCATATTATCCTCATCTTTTATAGTAGAGCGCACAAGCCAGTAGGTTGGGTTAGCGATAGCGTAACCCAACATTGCCACATCTTTGCTCTGCCTAATGAACGGTTGGTAACCATTCTGTTTCTCCTCCCTGGAAAATAACAACTCGCTCTTTTCTTTCAGTTACGTCCTAGAGTGCAACATAGCCATAGTCTGAGTTTCCTTGAACCAGGACTTCTTTGTCCTTCGAGAGAAACTTCCGAATCAGCCAGCACGCCTGGGTAAGTTTCATTGTTTCTTCAGTTTAGCCTGCCCAAAGACTCTATAACACAAGCAACACTATCTCTAAATGAACCCATGGAAGAGTCACCCCTCCAACTGGTTTCCAAAAACCGGACCTCTGAACTGCCCTTGAAGACGATCGCTCTAATGGAGACCCAATTCATTCTTCCTTGACAAAACCTAAGTTTTCGATTAAACTAAAAATCAGAAGTCAGGAGTTATCCATCTTATTTTTATTATTTTAGATTAGACAAAGTTATTTATAATTTCTTTGGAGAGTCTTGGTATATGGAACGAAAATTAACTCAAACACAACTGGAACAGATTATAGCTGAAGTGCAGCGGTTGTCTGAACAACAAGAAGCTGAATTGGACTTAGAGCAGGTTAGGGACATTTTGCGGGAGTTGAATTTGCCACCAGAACTTCTAGAAGAAGCAATGGTACAGTTCAGCGACGAGATGTGTTAGGGAGGCAAAAACGACAGAATCGCTGGCCCATAGGTATTGTGATTGGGATCCTCCTTCTAATCTTCCTTGGAATTACGCGAATAGCCATCAATAAACAACAAATTCTTGCTCGTGTCATGGCTCAAAGCGATCGCATTACACTAGCTGAAGATGATGGCTCTAACTTCACAACCTTGTTACGAGAAACCAACGGGGAAGTATTTTATAAGGTAACATTGTCTGATGCACCTGTAGGTAAAAAATTGTCCCTGTCTTGTAATTGGATTGCTCCCAATAACCAGATTGTTCATCAAAATCGTTATCAAACCAAAGAGATTACTACACCAATTTGGCATACATATTGCCACTATAGAATTGGTTCCGCAACCCCCACAGGAAGGTGGCAAGTTCAGATGTTTTTGGGGAATCGCCTCCTCAAGGATGCTAACTTTGAGGTAAAATAGGCATTATGGATCAGGATATTACCATTGGAATGGCAACCTGCCCACAACAATGGGTGGGATATTGGGGCTATGGCAATGGCACCAAACTGACAGAATTGCTTCAACAAATTCTCCCCCAACAAGAGCAAAATACTTGGTGTATATTCTCCCAAACTCCCCTAGAATTAACACTTTCAGCATCTGGATTACCCATTGGTTTACCCGATATCTGGGTAAAGGTTGGGGAAGGTTATTTAACCCTAGGAAGGCAAGCTTTTGGGAGGATGCCACTCTACTGGATACAATTGGATCAGGTAATTTGGTTCGCCTCCCGATTCCAACTACTATTGCCTTTAGTCACATCTCCTACTGTTAGCTTAGGAGCGCTCTATGGCTATAGTTGCTTTTCCTATGTCCCCACTCCTTTAACACCAGTTGAAAGTATTGTGGCAGTACCAGCGGGGATTGAGCAAACTTGGAGAGTAGATGGAGCGGGACATCTTTTGTCTCCCCATTCCCACTCCCTTACAAAGTGGGAGGAGAAACCTAACCTCATTGACAATGAACAGGTAGCTATCGCCCAGTTACAAACCCTTCTCAAAGAGGCGATTGAACGACAAATCTCTGATATAGGTAACGAAACAGTGGGTGTAATGTTGTCTGGTGGGTTAGATTCCTCCGTTGTGGCAGCATTGCTGGTTAATGCTGGGGTAAAAGTCTGTGGGCTGTACCCTCAATTTAGGAGACAGCAGTGTTCCCGAATACCCTTACGCCCAGCAGGTTGCCCATTGGCTCCATATTCCCCTCATCAAAGTGGATGCCACTCCCCGGCAGACTCAATCTGCCCTAATCCCCACTATACAAGCCATGGATTTGCCCTTTGGGGATGGGGTAACTGTTCCCTTGTTTTTGCTCCACCAGGCGGCTAGCAGAGATACCGATCTTATCTTTAACGGCGAGGGAGGGGATCAATTATTTGCTGGTTGGACAAATAAACCCTTGATTGCGGCAAGCGTTTATCAAGGGGAGCATCCTGATAAGAACAAATCCTTTGAACATCATTATCTGAGAACATTTCATCGACTCTGGGGCTATGAAAGACAGATATTTCAGCCTGCTGTCTATGCCCAAATTCAACATCTTCTCCCTCAAAACTGGCTGTATCCCGCTTTAGATTCTACCTCCACCTCATCCCTCCTCCATCGATTACGCCGTGCATCCCTCATGCTCAAAGGAGCACAAAACATTCAGCCACGGGCAACGAACCTGGCGTTTGCCCACGGTTTGCAAGTGCGCTCCCCCTTTTGTGATTTACCTCTTGCTGAATGGACTTTCCAATTATCAGGAGAACTGTTTTTACAGGGAGCTTGCGAGAAATACATTCTCAAACGAGCCGTAGAATCTTGGCTCCCACCAGAAATTGTGTGGCGAAAGAAACGGGGAATGGGAGTGCCCTTAACCTCATGGTGTTTGCAGGAGTGGTGGCGCTCCCTTGGGTTCTGGTTGAATCCTGGTATTCTAGAAGCAGAAGGAAGATGGCAGCCCCATATTGCGGCGAGTGTTGCCTTCGGGGATTTAGGAGGTAAGATTCAAGGACGACGAATTGGCGAAATTCTCTGGTTATTGATTGTTTGGCAACTATGGCGAACCCACGTTCTCGGAGAATCGGAGGGTAACCCATCCTGGAATCACCCTTTTTGGTTACCCTATTCATTTTGGAGGTACGTTAAAAAATGGCTCTAGAGTCTATCCTTTCTCCTAACCTCGCCCAGAACCTGCTCAGTCTCTACGGTTCCCCACTGTACGTCTATAATGGCGATTCTCTCAGGGAAACCATTGAACGCATAACTAAAGCCATTCCCTATCCCCAAACCCAGTTTTGCTTCGCCAGCGTCACTAACGGCAATATTTCGTTGCTGCGGATTTTTCGAGATGCCCATTGGAGTCTCCATGCTAATACCCCTGGAGACATTTACCTGGGATTAAAAGCTGGGTTTGAACCCCAACACATAGTTTATAGCGGTAGCAATTTGAACAGGGAAGAAATGGCTCAAGTCTTGAATTGGGGCGTATCCGTGCTCAATTTGGACAGTCTATCTCAATTAGATTTGTGCTGTGAAGTCTATCAATCCTTATCCCTGAACGCCAAACCGCCAAACCTCCGTCTCGGATTAAGGTTAAATGAACCCACCCTCACGGGAGATAGCCGTATTGGTGTGCGCCCCCAAGAGTTTCCCGAAGCCATTGCTATCACCCAAAGCGCCCAACTCAAACTCAGTGGGTTGCATTTCTATCGTGGTACAGGAACCAACGCCACTAAAGCTTTTACCCAAGTTATCGACTCTATTCTCGCCATTGGTGAACAACTACCGGATTGGAAATATTTGGATTTTGGCGGTGGTTTTGGTTATCCTTATGTTCATGGGGGTGCTGCTTTTGATTGGTATGAATTTGGTCAAGTGTTGACGGAGCGGCTGAATCAACAGGGAGGAGGGATTGATCTGGTTATTGAACCTGGACGAGCGGCGATCGCTGGCTGTGCAATCCTACTCACTACCGTAGTTTCCATAAAATGGCAGTCCCACAAACAAATTGTAGGGGTTGATACCACCATAGCAAATCTCTCTGTGCCTTCTGTTCATGGAGGATATCGAGAAATTGTAGGTTTGACAGCTCCAATTTCTGATACCCTATACTTAACAGATGTTTGTGGTAATACTACCTATTCGGGCGACTATTTAGGACGGAATCGCCCACTGCCAAAACTAGCAATTGGAGATATTCTGGCAATTTTAGATGTGGGAGCCTACGGGTACGCCATGTCTTCCCACTTTTTACATCGTCTACGTCCAGCAGAAGTTTTGTTGGAGCAAAACCAGCATCGGTTAATTCGCCATCGTGAAGATTATCAGGTTTTATTAGTTAATCAACATATCTAATAACATTGATAAATTATTAAAGGATAAATAGAGTTATGAAATGCATTCAATGTGGTACAGATAACAACTGGGAGGATCGCAAAAAAAATTACGGGCAGTGCAAGCAATGTAACCATCAATTCGTCTTTGAACCTCAAAAAACTATGGATATTGAACTTCGATTTACCGATCCGTTTTTTGCCAAGGCTCTCAACGATATTTCTGCTAACAATACACTGTACTTCACTCTTAGACAGTTTCATTATTTACTCGATCGACGACTGAAGCGAAAAGCACCTGGTAATGTTGTTGGACTTGGTTGTTTCTATCTCGTTTTAAGCTTTTTCATAGCTGGGGTTTTCGGGAACTTATTGTCAGAATTTCTAGGATCTATTGCTTTTCCATTGGTATTCGTGGGGTGGAATCTCTTTTGCTTTTACTCCTTATTCGACCTCAGTAATTCTCCGAAATCGGCTCCTCGAAAGCGCCGCTCTAGTGCAACAGTCCTACAGATTTGGGGCACTTTCATTTTTATTGTTGGAATTATATTGACCAGATCTGAACCTAATTATTGGTTTTGGTTAGTCATTCTAACGGGCTTATTAACGTTTTGGTTGGGCTTTTTTCAGAAACGAAGGATAACTAAGATTCCTGAAACCTTTTTAATCCATAGAGAGCAAGTGCGAAAGTGGATGGCTGAATGGGTTAATGTGAACGGTTCCCCAGAAAAATTACTATCTTCACCTTCGGATTTATCATCTGACACCCCTAATAATGTACCAAATCCCGATGTCACTGCTTACAGTTTCGAGCGCTTGGTAGTTTGTGATAACATAGCGATCGCCCAAATGTTAATCGCCAATAATTTCCACTTTGAAAACAACTGTGCAGTGGTTACCATTTCAGGTTACCCCCAAAACATTTTCCACACTACCATGGAAATGGTTCGTCGTAATCCTGAATTGCAAGTATTTGCGTTACACGATTGCAATCCTAGGGGAATGGAATTAGTGCATGAATTGGGAACAAACCCCGATTAGTTTCCAGACAGTAACATCCCCATCGTGGATATTGGATTGTTACCACGTCAAATTTTAGCCACCAAAGGAAGCATGTTTGTTCAAACATCAATTACATCCGCAAGAAATGCCCAAAATTTAGACCCACACATTCGACAAAACTTATCAGAGAAGGAGTTAAAATGGTTGGACGAGGGAAATTTTGTTGAATTAGAATTCTTTACCCCCCGCAAGTTAATTCAGATACTGAACAAGGGAATTGCCACTAGCAAACAAATGGATATTGTCGAAGACGATACCTCCACTTTCGTCGGGGTAGGGAATGACAGTGGATATTTTTATACCACAGAAAGTTTTGGATAACAGTCGATGAACATTTAATCGGATGTGATATTATTTGCTGTTAACCTGTAACCAAATTTCCAAACTAACCAATAACCACAATTTTACCCCATATCGCCCCCAAGTATCACCCCGATAGTTAAGCCATTGGCGAATTAATTCCTGATTGAGATAAGGAGCGATGCGCGCTTTACGATTCAACAATAATGCTCTAGCTTTTCGTTGCCAATACTTCTTAAACCCCAATTGAACTGGTACCATCATCCCACTTTTGGGACGATGAAGAATCTGCTCTGGCAGCAAATCTGCTACTGCTTGTTTTAACACAGCTTTTTCCTGCACTCCCGCTAATTTGTACTCAGGAGGAATCTCCATACTCAACTCGACAATGCGCTGATCAAAAAGAGGAGAACGCCCCTGTATCCCCGCCCCTCTGGTTAGATTATTCACCTTAGTTAAGATGTGATCAGCACCTTTGAACTTGATATTTAATGCCATCAAGCGATTCAAATAACTAGCTGTGGAATTCAACTCTTCCGAAAAGACGTAGGGTTGGTGACGCACTGCTTCCCAAATCTCTGGTTTGAGCAAATAGGGTAAATCCGAGGCACATTTTTTGAAAGCTAGGAGATAAGCTTGGAGTGAATCTTGTTGAGTGAGGTTACCATATAACTGGTTGAGCAACATGGGTTGATTTTTGGGTCCACCAAAGCAGGGATCGCCCCCCTCCCCATTCAGCACTACCTCCACTGATTCCTTGGCGAGACGCCCAATCAACAAATTAGGTACCGTTAAAGGATCGCCAATGGGATCATCCAACCATCCCATAGTTTCCGGTAGTTGGTTCCACATTTGGCGGAAAGTAATTTCCAAGATATGATGATTTGTGTTACAGTGTTGTGCAACTAAACTAGAAAACTCTAACTCATTGGGACAGTTTTCGCCAAAGTGAATAGAGAAGGTATGAACCGGTGCAGGATGCAATTTAGCAGCCAAAGCTGTTATACAACTGGAATCCAACCCACCGGATAAAAACACTCCCACAGGTTCCCTTTCAGGAGGTAGATACTCAGTCACTATCTGCTCTAACAAATTTCGCAATTGTTGGGGATACCCCCCTTTTTCTGAAGAATTACCCTCTTGTAATTGCCAGTATGACTGAATTTTCTCATCAGGGAAAGAGACAATGGTTCCGGGGCGAATTTCTCTCACACCTTCCCATAGGGTGTGTGTTCCTGGGACAAATGCACAACAAAGATAGTCTCGCAGCGCCACCATGTCCAATTCTTGGGCGTGATAAGGGTTGAGGGAGCGCAAATTTGGGGCAATCCAACGGGTTGTTCCGCTGGTTGTGTAGTAAAGGCTCCTTGCTCCTGTGGGATCCCGTCCCAACCATAATGTTTGTTCCTCTCGATCCCAAACAGCTAAACTAAACATTCCCACCAATTTGGTGAATGTCTCCGCAAACCAGTGTTCCCATGCTAATGCAACCCATTGCAAATCGGAAAATGGCAAAGAAGGATCGTAGTCTTGTAATTGTGAAAGTGGTTGATGATTACTCAGCCAGACTTCGCCAATAATCACAAACCGTTTAGAAGGGCTAAATACTAGTGGGGAAACTGAATTGGTTGAGTCTACAAAAAGAGCAATGTGCTCCGAGTACCATGTAGCTCCAGTTACTGTGGCGATCCTCCCCCAACCTAAGTACCAGGTTTGTGGAATACTTAATCGGGAGTAATTATTGATTAACATTGATGATGAATGATACCTATTTGACAGACTTCAATTTGTGGATTGATAAAACCGCTCAGCTGCTACGGGAGCAGCGTTGGCATGAAATTGATGTCGTACACTTAATTGAGGAGATTGAAGATTTGGGTAAGAGTGAACGGCGAGCACTTGTTAGTCAACTAACTCGTCTTTTACTGCATTTGCTCAAGTGGCATAACCGATGCTCGTACTCAAATCGAATTAGCCATTGAAGATAGTCCCAGTCTGAGAAACTATCCCGCAGAAAAACTGGAAGAAAGTTACAATCGAGCCCGTCGTGCTGCGGCGAAACAAACTAATATGGATATATCGGTGTTTCCTAACCCTTGTCCCTATTCTTTAGAGTTAGTTTTGGCAGAAAATTGGCTACCGGAGGACTAATTTCAATTCATCAAGTTCTTCAACCAGTCATATCTAGCTTGAGCGAGAGTCAAATTATCTAGATCGTAACCCTTTTGTTTTACTGAAGAATTGTCTTTAGAACTATTACCTTTAACTATAGCCCGCAATCCACTGGAAAGAAAAATTGAGATGGCTCGATAAAAGCGAGAAGCAAAACCCACATCCTGATATAATCGGTTAGCCAATTTATGTCGAGGAATAGATAAAACGATGGAGGGTTCTACCGTTTCAACACTGGCTAAGGGTAAACCCTTGTCGATAAAAAACATTTCTCCGAACACCTCACCGCTGGTTAATTCTGCTACTTCTTTACTACTATCAACGTTGTAGTAAGAGATAGAAACTATCAATTTCCAACTGGCTTACCTTGTTCAATTAGAATACCCTGGTAATTCTTTCTATCTCTCCCGTCGCAATCATCCAGTCTATATCATCATCCTTGAGTTCTCCAAACAGGTAAAATACTTTTTGCATGTCTAACATAAAAACTTCAATTGTGTATTATAACTCGAATAATATAACACACAAATAGGGGCACAGCAATGCCGTACCCCTGGGTATTAATTGCCTAATTAGAGCAGTTGCTTAATAGTCAAAGTCACCACCGCCAGGAGCAGCAGGTGCTTTTTCTTTCTCTGGCTTGTCTACAACGATACACTCGGTAGTTAGTACCATACCAGCAATGGAAGCGGCATTTTGCAGAGCGGAACGAGTTACTTTCGCAGGATCCACAATACCAGCTGCAAACATATCGACAAAGTCGTTATTAGCTGCATCGTAGCCTACATTGAATTCTTTTTCTCGCACTCGTTCAGCAATGACAGCTCCATTTTGACCTGCATTCTCAGCAATACGCTTGAGAGGGGAGGTTAAAGCACGAGCTACAATCATAGCTCCAGTCAAACCTTCATCTTTCAGGTTGCTGGTAGCCCACTCTTCCAGTGAGGGTGCCAGGTGAGCTAGGGTGGTACCGCCACCGGGAACGATCCCTTCCTCTACTGCTGCTTTCGTAGCGTTGATGGCATCTTCTAGGCGCAACTTACGGTCTTTCATTTCCGTTTCCGTGGCTGCACCTACTTTAACCACAGCTACGCCCCCAGCTAGTTTGGCGAGACGCTCTTCCAGTTTCTCTTTGTCGTAGGAAGAGTCGGTTTCGTCCATCTGACGGCGAATTTGGTCGCAGCGAGTTTTCACTGCTGCTTCATTCCCCTCCGCCACAATGGTGGTATTGTCTTTAGTAATAGTGAGGCGGCGGGCTTTCCCCAGCACATCAAGTTTGGCGCTCTCTAGCTTCAAACCAGCGTCTTCGGTGATAACT
>JACONB010000052.1 GCA_014323965.1 Prochloron sp. SP5CPC1
CTGTACTTTATTGGTATTAGGCATGATTAATCAACCAACTCAAAAAAACTACTCTCAGATTATAACACTTATTTTTGAGAATGCCCAGCAGTCTATTAAAGACCTGGACAGCAGCATCAATGTTTTCAACACCAAACTCAGCGCTGTGACGGGCTTTAGCGTTGTTTTGATGAAATTTGTTGGCGACCTGCCGGATCAGTCTCTTGAAATAACTAGTTCTGATACAATCAGATCACTTTCATGCTATTCCTGTTCACTCTTCAAAATTATAAGTTGGATACTACTAATTACTTCAACTCTAATTAGCTTTATAGCACTTCTGCCCAAAAAAGTAGGAAATGATAGGCTCATTTCCCCAGCAGAGCAAGTGGAAAAATGCTTGGATCTGTCTGAAGATGAATATAAGTTACTCTTTATCAATCAGTATGATCGAGATATTGAAAGCCTGATTGAAAAAAGAGATTGGAAAGCTAGACGACTTAACTGGTCTGGGATAACTTTTGTCGGTGCTGCTGTTCTCTCAGCATTAGACTTATTACTAGATATATTCATAACATACAGTTATTTTATGTGATAAAGATAACTTAACAAAAACTTATTTCTAATATAAATGTACAGTAAGTCAAGGAGGGAGCGATCGCTAATGACAATCCAGGTGGATCTGAATCCTGATCGCCAATGAAAAATGATTCAAGAACCGCACCCACAACCACAGCGGCAATAATTGTAAAGGAGTCTTGCCAAAGAGTCCAAGAAAAGTTACACTTCTTTAAAGTTTGATTTTTAACATTGATAAGAAAACAACGGTCTACTAGACCTTTAATTTCAAGAGGAGGAGCGTAGTCGATGGGACTACCTTGGTATCGAGTACATACAGTTGTTCTCAACGATCCGGGACGACTGATAGCCGTGCATCTGATGCACACGGCTTTAGTAGCAGGCTGGGCAGGCTCAATGGCTCTGTACGAGCTAGCCATTTTTGATCCTAGCGATATGGTTTTGAACCCCATGTGGCGTCAAGGGATGTTTGTCCTGCCTTTCATGGCCCGTTTAGGGGTAACCGGTTCTTAGGGCGGTTGGAGCATTACGGGGGAAACGTTTCTGGTCCTTTGAAGGAGTTGCCACTGCTCACATAGTGCTTTCCGGTTTGCTGTTCTTAGCAGCAGTCTGGCATTGGGTATACTGGGATTTGGAACTGTTTGTGGATCCCCGCACTGGGGAACCGGCTCTAGACCTTCCCAAAATGTTCGGCATTCACCTGTTCTTATCCGGTTTACTCTGCTTTGGCTTCGGTGCTTTCCACCTAACAGGTCTTTGGGGTCCGGGAACCTGGGTTTCTGACCCTTATGGTCTCACGGGACATATGGAAGCAGTAGCGCCAGAATGGGGTCCGTCGGGGTTCAATCCCTATAACCCAGGGGGTATCGTTGCTCACCACATCGCCGCTGGTATTGTGGGTATTATAGCTGGTTTATTCCATCTCAGTGTGCGCCCGCCGGAGCGGCTTTACCGCGCCCTGCGTATGGGGAACATCGAGACCGTACTTTCCAGCAGTATTGCCGCCGTCTTCTTTGCTGCCTTTGTGGTGGCTGGAACCATGTGGTACGGTTCCGCTGCCACTCCCGTAGAACTCTTTGGTCCCACTCGCTATCAATGGGATAGTGGCTACTATCAGCAAGAAATCCAGCGTCGGGTAGATGCTAACCTGGCACAAGGAGATAGCTTGGAAGAAGCTTGGGCAAAAATACCGGAAAAACTGGCATTTTACGATTATATCGGCAACAATCCCGCTAAAGGGGGTCTCTTCCGGGTCGGTCCCATGATTAATGGGGACGGTATTGCCCAAGATTGGCTGGGACACCCGGTTTTTAAAGATGGAGAAGGTCGGGAATTGACTGTGCGGCGCATGCCTAACTTCTTTGAAAACTTCCCCATTGTCTTAACTGACTCAGAAGGTGTGGTTCGCGCCGACATTCCTTTCCGTCGTGCCGAGTCGGAATTGAGTTTCGAGCAAACAGGTGTTACCGCTAGTTTCTATGGCGGCGCTCTGGACGGCAAAACTTTTGCAGATGCCCCTACGGTGAAGCAGTTTGCCCGTAAAGCTCAGTTGGGGGAACCCTTTGAGTTCGACACAGAAACTACCAACGCTGACGGCGTGTTCCGCACCAGTACCCGAGGCTGGTTTACTTTCGGTCATGCTGTCTTTGCCTTGCTATTCTTCTTTGGTCATATTTGGCACGGCTCTCGGACTCTTTACCGGGACGTTTTTGCTGGTATCGATCCCGATCTGGAAGAAGAGCAAGTGGAGTGGGGTTTCTTCCAGAAAGTGGGTGACAAAACAAGCCGCAGGACAGAACCAATTTAGATTGGTTGGTACCTACTAGCTTTTTGCCAAGGGCGGACAGCGTCATCGACGGTGTCCGCCCTTTCATGACAAAGATGAATAATTTTTATTGATCTAAGTATTGATCTAAGTTATTTTTGATAAACTATCATAGAGCAGTTAGGAATTTTAAACATATGGAAAGTGTTGCTTACATTTTGGTTTTGACTATGGCTCTGGCCGTTCTTTTCTTTGCGATCGCCTTTCGCGAACCTCCTCGCATTGAAAAGTAAATCTTTTTGTTCTTCGTTCAATTTCTTGATCCCAATCGCCAGAAGACTCCCGTCTCTATGACAGGGAGTTCATGGCTTTTAATCCCATGCACTGTCCTCATTGCCAATATACTGAAAGCAGGGTTCTTGAGTCCCGTTCTACTGAAGCGGGATTGAGTATTCGCCGTCGCCGGGAGTGTTTGCGCTGCCAGCACCGCTTTACTACCTACGAAAGAATTGAATTTGTACCGATAACCGTCATTAAACGGGATCTCTCTCGAGAATCTTTCGATCGCTCTAAACTATTGCGGGGAATTGTGCGGGCTTGCCAAAAAACAGGGGTTGCTGACGGTAAACTGGAAGGTATAGTTGACGAAATTATAGCTCAATTACAGCAGCAATCGCGCCGGGAAGTTACTAGCGCAGAAATTGGCGAATTGGTACTTCAGTACCTGGAACCTGAATCAGTTGTAGCCTACGTTCGCTTTGCTTCTGTCTATCAGCAGTTTCAAGGTATTAGGGATTTTGTCGCTATCTTAAAACGGCTAGAGGAAGAAAGTAAAGAGTTGGCTATCTCCCCTTGAAGATGTATTATCAATATTTGGCTCACTTTTGCTAACATTGAAGTAGAAAAGCTTTGAACTCAAAATACTGTAAGCTGTACCATAAATAATAAATGTACGCAACAGGAGGCATAGCAATTCAGAAAATAATCCCGAGGAAATTAAACCCACATGCTCAGTCTGAAAGAAAAAGAAACTACTAAAGATATAGGCTTTACCCACGAGGATTTTGCCGCCCTTCTCGATCAGTACGATTACAACTTTAGTCCCGGTGATATTGTTCCGGGAACTGTATTTAGTCTAGAACCAAGAGGCGCTCTGATTGACATTGGGGCTAAAACAGCAGCATACATTCCGATCCAGGAAATGTCAATCAACCGGGTGGATGACCCAGTTGAGGTTTTACAGCAAAATGAGACGAGAGAATTCTTCATTCTAACCGATGAAAATGAAGACGGTCAATTAACTCTTTCCATTCGTCGGATCGAGTATATGCGAGCTTGGGAAAGAGTGCGTCAGCTGCAAACGGAAGATGCTACGGTGCGTTCCGATGTCTTTGCTACTAATCGTGGGGGAGCATTGGTACGCATTGAGGGTTTGCGAGGCTTTATTCCCGGTTCTCACATTAGCACCCGTCAATCTAAAGAAGATTTACTAGGACAGTATTTACCTCTGAAATTCCTGGAAGTGGATGAGGAACGGAACCGCTTGGTTCTCAGCCATCGTCGCGCTTTAGTGGAGCGGAAGATGAATGGTTTGGAAGTAGGGGAAGTGGTTACCGGTTCGGTGCGGGGAATTAAGCCCTATGGCGCTTTTATCGATATTGGTGGTGTCAGCGGATTGCTCCATATCTCAGAAATTTCCCACGACCACATCGATACCCCCCACAGTGTCTTTAATGTCAATGATGAATTGAAAGTGATGATTATTGACTTGGATGCTGATCGGGGTCGCATTTCTCTTTCCACGAAACAAATCGAACCGGAACCTGGGGATATGCTCAAAAATCGAGAGGTGGTTTTTGAGAAAGCAGAAGAAATGGCCGAGAAATATCGTCAGAAACTCCTGGCTGAAGCAGAAGGTAAGAATGAGGAGCAGTTTGAACCTCCTCCCGCTTTACCAACTGAAGAGGAAATACCTTCAGCTTCTGAGTAATTAAGGAAAAGAGGGTGACTGCCCTCTTTTTTTTTAACCACCGCTTATCATTATCAACTTATTTCCATAGGATTAAAGAAAATTGTCTAATCGCTACTTATTTACTTCCGAATCCGTTACAGAGGGCCATCCCGATAAAATTTGCGATCGCATTTCCGATACTATTTTAGATGCTCTCCTTTCTCAAGACCAGCAAAGTAGGGTTGCTGCTGAGGTGGTTGTCAATACTGGTTTGGTCTTGATTACTGGGGAAATCACCTCCAAAGTTGAGGTAGATTACGTGGATTTGGCCCGGAAGCAAATTGCCGAAATTGGCTATACCGATGCTAGTAATGGTTTCTCTGCTAATAGCTGTGCTATCTTGGTGGCATTAGAAAAGCAGTCTCCTGATATTGCTCAAGGGGTATCTTTCGCTCAAGAGCAACGAGAACAACTCAGCGAAGATGAGTTGGATCAGATTGGTGCTGGGGATCAAGGGCTGATGTTTGGCTATGCTTGTAATGAAACCCCAGAACTAATGCCCATGCCTATTAGTTTAGCACATCGTCTGGCTCGGCAATTGGCTTTGGTGCGAAAAACTGCTCAATTGCCCTATCTCGGTCCTGACGGGAAGACTCAGGTGACGGTAGTTTATGAAGATGGTCGTCCCGTGGGTATTGATACCATCTTAATTTCTACTCAGCATCGGGAAACTATCGGGAATATTACCGATGAAACTGGGGTGCAGAAGAAAATTAAGGAAGACCTGTGGGAAGCTGTCGTCCAGCAAGTATTTGCGGATTTGGATCTTAAACCAGATGATTCCACCCGCTTTTTGGTCAACCCCACAGGTAAATTTGTCATTGGGGGTCCACAAGGGGATTCCGGTTTGACCGGGAGGAAGATTATTGTGGATACCTATGGGGGTTATGCTCGTCACGGTGGGGGGGCTTTCTCTGGGAAAGACCCTACTAAGGTGGATAGGAGCGCTTCCTATGCTTGTCGCTATGTGGCTAAAAATATTGTAGCTGCTGGTTTAGCTGATAAGTGTGAAGTGCAAGTTAGTTATGCTATTGGTGTAGCTCGTCCTGTGAGTATTATGGTGGACACTTTCGGTACCGGGAAAGTGCCTGAAGAGAGATTGTTGGAGTTGGTGCAAAAGCATTTTGAACTGCGTCCTGGGGGGATTATTCAGTTGCCTTGGGAACGATTGGATAAGGTAGCAGTTTTAAAGTAATAGTTTCACGCAGAGTCGCAGGTAGCCGCTCGGAGACTCGCTCCAGCGCAGAGAGGTTGAAAAAGAGACCATCTGCGGACGCCAAGGGCGGTTGCTTCGCAATTATCTGCGGTTTAAAATGAGGTAATTGTGCAATGGAAAAGTTAGAGCATCATCACTAATAACGGCAAGAATGGGATGTATAAACCACATCTACTGGTAGCTCAAGAATACCATCAGGGAGATAAGTAATGGGATTGCCGTAGAGAGCAATATCATCTTGCAATCCAGATAATTTACCAATGCTTTCAGGCAACCCAGATAACTGATTATATTCAAGTTCCAAATTCTCTAACTGCCTCAGTCTGCCTATAGTTTCTGGTAAGCTGATTATCTGGTTCTTAGAAGCAATTAACTCTCGAAGATTGTTCAATTCACCAATGCTTTCTGGTAACTGTTGCAATTTTTCGTTATGAGTTATACGGAGGACAACTAAACTTTTAAGATTGCCCAAGGTGTTTGGCAATGACTCAAGGATTGTGCTGTCAATAATCAGTCGTGTTAAAGAGGTAAGTTGTCCAATAGTATCAGGTAACTTGTCAAAATTAGATAGGGGCCGCTGACATTCTGTTAGTAATAATGACCTAAGATTTTTTAATTTACCGATTGTACTGGGCAACTCTTTGAGATTTTAACAATCTGCGATATACAAAAATTCCAAACTTCTAAGGTTGCCAATGCTTTCGGGTATTTCATCAACACCATACCCTCTGATACACTTATTACAAATTGTAAGCTCCTCTAAGCTCAGTATATCTCCAATAGAGTCAGGAAGCATTCCCCAGTAACTGCCTAAAAGATTCAGAGTAAATCTCTTTCCTTTAGATCTAATAGCACTTTCAATTATTGCCTCAGCTTCGTTAAAGTTGTCCATTTGCATTATACACTTTATATTGTCTTTTACAAGAGGTTTAGTAGTAGTGCGGACGCCACACCATCCGGGACGCCAAGGGCGGTTGCTTACGCAATGGTAACGCACTGTCCCGGCAAGCAGATAGTAAGGTGGGCAGTGCCGCACCCTACAAAGAACCAAAATAAAAGGTGTCTGTATTGGGATCCAAGGCAAACCGAATTCTTTCTAAAAATCCAGCCAAACCAATAAAGGAGGGAAAATCTCCCCAAGAGTCGGCTGAGTCTGGCACAAAAACTGTTGCATCTACATCTAAATTATCCCCCTCTCTTGCAACTAATCGGACATTGAGACGAAACAGAGACCCATTTAGTATCATGCCACGAATCAACATGGTCTCTGAGCTAAGCGCCGATACCGGATCAACTCCGGCGCGTTTGGCAATTTTTGGCGCACAAATCACATAAGGTGCGCCTGTATCCACTACAGCTTGAGTTGTCACTCCTTGAATTTCAACTTTAAGAATGATCCGATTTGTAGTTTCTGTGTCTGTTACGGGACGATAAGAGTAGCGTGTTGCGCCGGTTGCAAAGGATTCGCCGTTGGAAAAGCAAAGAAGTGTCATTAGTAAATCACAGTTACAAGGATACCAGTATTCTTAATCTCACCAATTTGCTCAACAATTTCATCGAGGTCTTTCCCACTGGCTAATAATTGCCCATTCTTGAGCGCCACCCAGCAGCCCCTATATTGCTTTCGGTTTTCCTTAATCCAGTCAATATCTGCCTGGCCATCATCTTGATTGGGATCCCGGGGAACCATTGTAACTTTGGGAGGTGCGAGAATATACTCATATTTCTGGAGTTCTGCATGTTCTGGGAAAGACTTCAGCCCTTCCACGGCAATTTTCCAAGCTCCATGGAAATCACCTCGTTGTATTTCTATATCAGCTTGTTTGATAAATTCTACAGCAGTTTGGTTCGTCATTTTAATTTAAAGTTTAAGGGTTTTATCTCTATTATATCTCTCCTTTTCCCTATCTACACATTATCAAACCTTTACCGCACCCGTGTGAAACTTATCTTCAAAGGAAACAACAGCTTGCCAAAACTCTTACAAATAGCCAAAATCATCGATACCATGAACCAATGGCTCGATGGTCTCACATTCTGGTTAATTTTCATGGTACAATTGAAGGAACACCGTAAACTTGACATTTATCAAAAGGGTTTCATGAACAAAATTATGATAGCAGCTCTGATAGCAGCGGGTCAATTATTACCGACAAAACCTGCCACTGCTATTACTTTCAACTTTAGTTGGACTTCCGAAGCTCCCGGGTTGTCTCTTGCTGAGGGAAGTACTGGAGTTCATAGGGCGATGGGAACGTTAGATATAAATGTGATGCCTGGGAACAGTTTTACTACAAGTGATGTTTCTAACGTAAATATAACTGTGACAGATGGAACTAACATGCTAAACATAAATAATGCAGTTGTTATGGACTTCGTTGATTCGACAAAAGTAGGCGTACAAAACTCTATAAGCCCTTTAGAAGTTGCGACTATTAACGATGTTACTTATGGACACCTAACTTTTACATGTTTAGCTTCAACGGAGGTTCCTGATTTTGTCATAAAATACCCTGACATAACCGTAGAAATAAATAGCGACACACAACAAAACCTCCAAAACTCCTTCGTATTAACAGAAGTGCCCTTGGACATATCCTCATATTTACCCATAGGTTTCTTAGCTGTAGTGGTGGGGATAAATCAACTAAATTCTTGGAAAAACAAAAACAAGAAAAAGTCATCATGATGATGACGGGCCTCTGGGGTTTATTATTATTTCATTCAGCAACATGAAACGAATCGTCTTAATCGCCGGATTTGAATCCTTCAACGCCGAATTATACCGCACTGCTGCCCGGTTAGCTACTTCTCGCTGTCCGAATTTAGACATTCAGGTATTTAGCGACTCTTCTCTCACCACAGAACCGGAAACCGTAGCAGCGGCTCTCCAAAATGCAGATGTGTTCTTCGCCAGTCTCATTTTCGACTACGACGCAGTGATGTGGTTGCGGGAACGAGTGAAACACATTCCCTTTCGTCTCGTCTTCGAGTCAGCTTTAGAATTAATCAGTCTGACTCAGTTGGGGAAATTCGTCATTGGGGACCAACCCAAAGGAATGCCCAAACCGATTAAATTTCTTCTGAGCAAGTTCACCAGCAGTAGAGAAGAGGACAGACTGGCAGGTTATATTAGTTTCCTGAAAACTGGTCCCAAACTGCTCAAGTTTATCCCCGGGAAAAAAGTTCAAGATTTGCGCAACTGGCTGATTATTTACGGCTACTGGAATGCTGGGGGGACGGAAAATGTGGCTGCTATGTGCTGGACTATCGCCCAAAAGTATCTGGGATTGAAAGTAGGAGATATACCGGAAGTAAGGGAAACTCCCAATATGGGATTATTACACCCAGATTATAACGGTTATTTTACTTCCCCTCAGGCTTATCTAACCTGGTATAATCAGCATCACGGTGAACTATCTCCTGTGGTGGGTATTTTATTATACCGCAAGCACGTTATTACCCAACAACCCTACATTCCTCAATTAATTCGCTCCTTCTCTAATGCAGGTTTAACTCCTTTACCTATCTTTATTAATGGGGTGGAAGGTCATGTTGCTGTGCGGGATTGGATGAATGGTGGAGCAGGTGAAAAAGCGGTAAAAGTGGATGCTATTGTCTCGACTATTGGGTTTCCTTTAGTAGGAGGTCCAGCTGGGTCCATGGAAGCAGGAAGACAGGTAGAAGTTGCTCAAGGTATTCTCACTGAGAAGAATGTACCCTATATAGTAGCTGCTCCCCTCTTAATCCAAGATATTTACTCTTGGACGAGACAAGGAATCGGCGGATTACAAAGTGTAGTATTATATGCTTTACCAGAATTAGATGGAGCCATCGATACTATACCTTTAGGGGGTTTGGTGGGGGAAGATATCTATTTAATTCCCGAACGAGTTAAAAGGTTGACGGGCAGGATTAAAAGCTGGATTCAACTGCGCCAAACACCTCCTGCTAAAAGGAAGGTTGCCATTATTTTATATGGCTTTCCTCCCGGTTATGGAGCCACGGGAACTGCTGCTTTATTAAACGTGCCTCGCAGTTTGTTGAAGTTGTTGCAAACTTTACAGGAACAGGGTTATAATGTAGGTGAGTTGCCAGAAGATGGGGAATATTTGATTCGTCAGTTAAATGAAAACAGCGAGAAATCTAGGGTGGTGAATGTGAAAACTTTGACAGAATGGTTGGGATATTTATCCACAAGTCGCATTGAGAAGCAATGGCAATCTTTGACGGGAACTGGTATCAATACTATGGGGGATGATTTTATCATTGGGGGGATAGAATTGGGCAATATTTGGCTTGGAGTCCAACCCCCCTTAGGGATTGCTGGAGACCCTATGCGGTTGATGTTTGAAAAAGACTTAACCCCCCACCCTCAATATGCAGCCTTTTATCTGTGGTTACAAAAAGAATTTCAAGCAGACGCAGTGGTCCATTTTGGTATGCATGGTACAGTAGAATGGTTACCGGGTTCTCCTTTGGGGAATACTGGTTATTCTTGGAGCGATATTTTCTTAGGTAATTTGCCCAATTTATATATCTATGCAGCTAACAATCCTTCCGAGTCTATTTTAGCCAAACGTCGAGGCTATGGAGTCTTGATTTCCCACAATGTACCCCCTTACGCTCGGGCTGGTTTGTACAAAGAATTGATAGAGTTGCGGGAGTTAATTGCAGAATATCGGGAAGACCCAGAAAAGAATTTTGCCCTCTTTGAGGGTATTTGTCAGAAAATCGTGGATACCGGGTTAAGTGCGGATTGTAAATTTGCCGAAGGTGCTAAATCCGGGATTGCTTTTAACGTAGAGAATGCTCGTTTATTTAGCAAGGGGGTGATTAATGACTATTTTCTCCAAGTTTACCAATACTTGCAAGTGGTGGAACAACGACTGTTTTCTTCCGGTTTGCATACCTTAGGAGAAGTTCCCGATGAAACAGCTATTAATGGTTATCTGGAAGCTTATTTTGGGGATAAACCTCACTCAGAAGCAGAGGAGAAAGAAATTCGCTCTTTATTGCTACGCACCGACGAAGAAATGACCAACTTATTACGAGGATTAAATGGAGAATACATTCCTGCTGCACCAGGAGGGGACTTATTAAGAGATGGTTCAGGAGTTTTACCCACAGGAAGGAATATCCACGCTTTAGATCCCTATAGAATGCCGTCTCCTGCTGCTTATGAACGGGGAAGGGAAATTGCCAGGAAAATTATTGCCCAGCATTTAGAAGAAAATGGCACTTATCCGGAAACTGTGGCAGTCATGTTGTGGGGTTTAGATGCAATTAAGACTAAAGGGGAATCTTTAGGTATTCTGCTAGAATTAGTAGGAGCGCAACCTGTTAAAGAAGGTACCGGCAGAATTGTCCGTTACCAATTGCAACCTTTAGAGGAGGTAGCACATCCCCGTATTGACGTTTTGGCGAACCTATCGGGTATCTTCCGCGATAGCTTTGTGAATATTATCGAATTATTGGACGATTTATTCCAAAGAGCAGCTAAAATGGAAGAGTCTCCAGAAGAGAATTATATTCGCAAGCACTTTTTAGCCTTACAAACCCAAGGAGTGGAAAATCCAGCAGCGCGGTTATTTTCCAACCCAGCGGGAGATTTTGGTTCCCTAGTCAATGATAGAGTAGTAGATGGAAATTGGGAAAGTTCCGAGGAGTTAGGGAATACTTGGGAAAATCGCAATATCTTTAGCTATGGGAGACAAGATAAGGGGAAAGCAAGGGGGGAAGTGTTGGCAAAATTGCTCCAAACTAGTGATACCATTGTTCAAGAAATCGACTCTGTGGAATATGGTTTAACAGACATTCAAGAATATTATGGCAACACGGGGGGTTTGAAACGAGCAGCAGAGCTGTATAGTGGGAAAAAAGTAAATGCTACCTTTGTAGAAAGCTTCTCCAAAGATACCACTCCCCGGAAATTAAACGACTTACTCCGTTTGGAGTATCGCACCAAACTCCTGAACCCCAAATGGGCTGAAGCAATGGTGGAACAGGGTTCCGGGGGTGCTTACGAGATATCCCAACGAATGACAGCTTTAATTGGTTGGGGAGGTACAGCAGATTTTACCGATGATTGGGTTTACGAACAAGCAGCGGATACCTATGCTTTGGATGAAGAAATGGCACAGAAGTTGCGAGAAGCCAACCCAGAAGCTTTTCGCAATATTATTGGCAGGATGTTAGAAGCATCAGGAAGGGGTTTTTGGGATGCAGATGAAGAAAAGTTAGCCCAATTGCGGGATTTGTACGATTTAGCAGAGGAGAAAATAGAAGGTTTGTAAATTGTAGGGGCGGGGGTTTCCCGCCCACAAGCCTTGCGCCCAATTTCCCTTCCGTAAGCCCGCGAATGAATTGCGGGCTACCTTATAAAATACCTTCAGGGTTTAAATATTACTCCAAAAAGTAGAGTAAGTAATGTACCAATAAATTAACATTATAGGTAGTATTTATGACCTTCATTGCTCACGGAAAGCCCGTAGATTGCGATCGCCCACCAATAGATAAAGGTAGCAACTGTAGGTTGGGTAGAAGCCTTGTGAAACCCAACACAAATCTCTTGGGCTGTTGGGTTTCGTAAACTCAACCCAACCTACGGAAACTACGGAAACTTTGCACTAATATTGTAATTCTAGAATATATGAGATATAATTGTAGTAGTTCATGAAAATTATCCATTCCTGGAAGTCATTATTCATGTTATAATTAGATAAACACCAAAACCTACCAAGGAGATATCATGGTACAAACTTACGTTACCCCAAGTCAACTGTCTCGCATAACCAAAATAGTAGGAGAGTTGTTTCAAGAGAACTCTCGCTACCGAGAAAAATTAGATCCGGAAGAAATGATTCAATATTTAGCCGAAGTGTTTGGTGAGTTTGCGCCAGGGGAAATGGAACAGATCGAATATGATGATTTAAAAAAAAGGATGAATAGTATTTTAGTCGTAGAGTCTGTTGCTGGTTGTTTAAACGACTTAACCCCAGAGGAAATGAGAATTTTCGATGAAGCGGTGGAAGGAAGATAATCATGAACTACCTTCTAGACACAAACATTGTCACGGCAATTTTGAAACAGAATCAAAAGCTAAAAAGAAAGTTGGCTTCAGTGCAGCGTCAAGGAAGCGAAATCTTTATTAGTGATATAACTTACTTTGAAACAAAAAGGGGGCTATTAGCTGTAAATGCTACGAGAAAGATATCAGATTTTCATTTTTTCTGCACTGAGTGGACAATCTTGTTTGAAGACTTGGAAAGTATTGAACAAGCTGCCTTAATATACGTAGACTTGAAAAAAAGGGGTTTACCAATACAGGATAACGATATCTTAATAGCAGCTACAGCAATAACCAAAGATTTAATTCTGGTTTCTCATGATTCTGATATGGGGAGGGTGAAAAATCTTAAATTAGAAAATTGGCTAGGAGAATAATTGTCGGTTTGGTTGAAAGAAGTGAAACCCAACAGTCAAGGGAATTTGTGTTGGGTTTCGTTCCTCAACCCAACCTACGGGGAAACCTTCCAAAGGTTGATGATATTGTCCGTAGTACCGCTCACAATAGCAGTATTATCTGAACTGACAGCTACTGACCAAATCCAGTCTTTATGATTTGTGAGAGTAGCTTTCAATTCTCCTGTTTTTAAGTCCCAAACTTTCACAGTTTTGTCCCCACTAGCGCTGACTATTGTACTATTATCCGTACTAATAGCGACGGACTCAATTTCTGAACTATGACCTGTTAGAGTAGCTTTCAATTGTCCTGTAGCTAAGTCCCACACTTTAATAGTATTATCGTAGCTACCACTAACTATGGTGGTATTATCAGGACTGATAGCTAGAGATCTAACGGAAGAGGTATGACCGAGGAGAGTATTAACTAAGGATATCTTAGGGTTGGGTAAGGAAAGATTTGGAACTCTTTCTTCTTGTTTAAGAGTATCAACAACTGGTGTTGTGGGAGGTGGAGAAGGTTCAGAAGTAGTGTCCACTGGTTTTGTGGAAGGTGCCATAATACACCCTCCTAATAATCCTATTACAAAAAAATGTATTACATACTTTTTGTTTAGCTTAACTGCTTTTTTAGCAACAACACTGTGTAACATTTTATATTTAAGGAGTAGTACAACGACAATTTTAGCATAGATAGGACAGAGACGGCGATCACGCAAGTGCCGCTCTTAGCGATCGCCCACCAAATATCATAATTCATCTGTGTTTATCTGTGTTTATCTGCGGTTCATAATTCTTCATCTTTCTTTCCCGTCTTATACTTATTACCCTTATTTTTAGACTCAGCAGCTTTCAAATTTTTAGGATTAGTATTATAAGGAGAAGGAAGTAGCTCCAATTGCCTATTTTTAGGTTTGGTTACAGCTTTAATATATTCACCTTTTCGCCGTTGAGAAGTGCGTTCTTCCCCAGTATTTTCTGCTACAATCTCATAGAGTATTGCCTGTTTATTTTTATTGCTACCTTGACGCAAAACCCTACCCAATCGCTGAATATACTCTCGAGTAGAACTGGTTCCCGATAAAATAATAGCGATACGGGCGTCTGGTACATCTACCCCTTCATTAAGCACATGAGACGTGACCAAAGTTTTGTATTCTCCAGACTTAATTCCTGAGAAATGCGATAAACAGTAGCATTATCGTTAGTAAAGATGAGCATTCTTTCTGGATAATGCTCCCAAATTAATTCCGTCAGAAGACGCAACTTGCCATCAGTACCCGAAGCAATTTTTTTGGCTTCATTGTGAGCCAGCATAGCCCGTCTTCCTGGTTGGGAACGAGCACTAGCTTGGACGAAGAGTTGCCAACCTTTCAGAGAACCCAGGGATATATTAGCCTCCCGCAAAAATTGGTTGCGGATATTCATCGCATTTTGGTATCTTTCCCCTTCTTGTTGGGATAGTTTTACCTTAATTTGAATTACCTCATGTTTTGCTAGAGCTTGTCCTGCAAGTTCCTGAGGACTTTTGCGATATACTACGGGACCAATGAGAGTATCCAGTTCTTGATGACGACCATCTGTTCGATCCACAGTTGCCGTGAGTCCGAGACGATAAGGGGCAATAGCGTATTCGGCGATGGTGCGATAAAAATCTGTGGGGAGGTGGTGACATTCGTCAAAAATTAGCAGACCATATCGATTGCCGAGAGTTTCCCCGTGGATAGCAGCACTATCATAGGTAGCAATGAGAATAGGTGTCTTATCCCGAGAACCACCCCCCAATAAACCCACGGACACATCGGGAAATGCTGCTTCCATTTGCGCATACCACTGGTGCATTAAATCCAAAGTTGGCACAACAACCAGGGTGGTGCGGGGGGTTGAGGACATGGCTAGTTGAGCTAAATAGGTTTTCCCCGCTGCTGTGGGTAAGACAACTACTCCCTGACGCTGGGCTTGTTTCCACGCCAAGAGGGCTTCTTCTTGGTGAGGATAGGGTTCCATTTCAAAGTTGAGAGTCAACTCCAGAGGACCAAATTCTTTCGCCTCATCGATAAAATTGATATTATTAGATTGCAGTGTTTCTATTAATTCGCGATAATGGATGGCTGGAATGCGAAATTTCTCCACCCGATCGTCCCAGGTGGCATAGTCAATCCAAGCCTTACCTCGGGGTGGTGGGTGAAGCAGGAGAGTGCCGGAGTCAAATTTTAGCTTCGGGATACGAACCATGTTGATGTTTAGGAACATCCTGCAATTTATTCTCAATAAGCTCAGTTTATTGCAAATGTAAGCCAAAAGGCACTATCATTGTCAATAAAGAAGGTTTTTTGAGAGGACTTTGACCTATGCCAAATTATACAGCCAGTTCCCTAAAAGCTGAACTTAATGCGAGAGGTTGGCGGATGACACCCCAGCGAGAGAAGATACTCTATCTCTTTCAAAATCTGCCCAGAGGTAACCATCTCAGCGCTGAAGAACTGCACGATCTGCTTGAAGGACAGGGAGAAGGTATTAGTCTCTCTACTATCTATCGCAGTGTGAAACTCATGTCTCGCATGGGTATTCTGCGGGAACTAGAGTTAGCAGAAGGTCACAAGCATTATGAACTAAATCAGCCCTATCCCCACCATCACCATCATATCGTCTGCGTTCAGTGTAATAAGACTATTGAATTTAATAATGACTCCATTTTAAAGCAAAGTCTGAAACAAACGGAAAAGGAAGGTTTTCAGCTCATTGACTGTCAGCTAACAATAACCACTATCTGTCCCGAAGCTTTGCGTATGGGGTGGCCCTCTGCTCTCCCTAGTAACTGGTCTTGTACCAGGGCGATCGCAGATAAGAAATAGTTTTGTTTCACGCAGAGGCGCAGAGACGCAGAGAGTAGGATAGGATAATATGGTAGCAAAAGACACTTTTCACGATAACGTCAAAACTGCTCTGGAAAAAGATGGCTGGACGATTACCCATGACCCCCTCTACCTGCGTATTGAACTGGTGCAGATATATATTGACTTGGGAGCAGAAAAAATAATTGCTGCTGAAAAAGGGAGTAAAAAAATCGCTGTTGAAGTGAAGAGTTTTTTAGCACCTTCCACTATATCTGAATTTCATACTGCTCTAGGACAGTTTATTAATTATCGCTGTGCTTTAGCAGAATCGGAACCAGAGCGAATTTTATATCTTGCTGTGAGCTTAAATGCTCAGACCACCTTTTTTCAACAGCGATTTATTCAAACTGTCATTCAATCTGTTAGCGTTAAACTGCTGGTTTTTGACCCTACTAATGATAGTATAGTAAGATGGATAAATTAGCAAAGTACAGAGAATGTATTAAAAATCTCTTAATGTCTTTCTCGGATCGCAGTGCATCCTATGAGGACATTGAAACTCAAATTATTTGTGATTCCGAAAGAGACCACTATCTAGTATTTTATGTTGGCTGGCACAATCGCAAACGGATGTATGGCTGCGTTTTACATTTTGATATAAAAACTAGTAAGGTATGGTTACAGCATAATGGCACGGAAATTGATGTGGCTGATGAATTAATGAAAATGGGGGTTCTCAAGGAGGATATCGTTCTTGCTTTTCACGAACCTAATATCCGTAAATTTACGGATTTCGACCTTGGTTAGCATAGAATTGAATTTCCCATTTCTACCTTTGTTCCAAATCAGGAATCCTCGATTTTTTAATGATGAAAGTTTCACGCAGAGGCACAGAGACGCAGAGAGGGAGGAAGAGATTTTTCGGCCTTATCGATGACCCCGCCCCTACTAGCTTCCAGGGTCGAAAGTGTTACTATGCAAAGACAATTTTTCCAACAAATATTCCCCATTGGTAGAAAACTGTGGTAGAATATCCTTGGTAAAAGCTTCTGCTGCCTTAGAACGATAGCGATTTGGATTAATAATAACAGAAAGAGTCCGTTTAACCACAACATCTTCTACACAAACGCTGCGAATAATACCCATATGCAACTCTTTTTCTATGGCTGTGGTAGAGACAAAAGCCGCTCCTAACCCTGACTGAACCGCATTTTTAATCGCTTCAACGGAGTTTAATTCCATTTCCACCTTCAGCCGTTCCGTATCAATACCGGAGCGGGTTAATACTTGCTCAATCACCTTCCGTATAGTAGATTGATAATCTAAGTTAATAAACCCCAACTGATACAAATCTTCTTTTTGAATCCTATCCACCTCTGCTAAGGGATGAGACGCAGGCAAAATTAATGCCAGTTCATCTTCAGCATAGGGAATAATTTCTAAAATATCTTGCAGTTCTCCCCGCACCTCACCCCCAATAATAGCCAAGTCTACCAGTCCATTTGCCACTGCCCAAGAAGTGCGTCGGGTAGAATGAACTTGTAACTGGACCTTCACTAGGGGATATTTTTGGCGGAACATTCCAATCATTCGGGGTAGGAGATAGGTACCCGTAGTCTGAGAAGCACCGACGATCAGGGTACCCCCCTGAAGGTTTTGCAAATCTTCGATGGCCCGACAGGTTTCTTGACAAAGACTGAGGAGCTGTTCCCCATAGGAGAGGAGCAGTTTACCTGCTTCTGTTAACTGAGCTTTCCTTCCCCCCCGGTCAAACAAGGGAACATTGAGTTGCTTTTCTATGTTCTGTACCTGAAGGCTAATAGCAGGTTGGGAGACAAAAAGACTCTCAGCAGCTCGCTTGAAACTTCCCTCGGCAACGATGGCCTTGAGAATGCGGAGTTGATCCAGTGTAAAAGGAATGTCGGTCATGGGTTTGGGAAAAAAGGAAGGTTCCATCTTGAAACAGCATGATTAGTTTTGGCTCCACCTGCTCCTCCTGTATCGACAGTAACACAATATATCGCTACGTGGGGCTGTGGGATGTGGGGAAGTAATATCCGCCTTCCTTATTATCCCGCCCGCTCCAAATAAGAATGAACCGCTGAACGCCGGTAACGCAGAGAGAAGAAAAGAGAGAGTTTATTATTACTTATTCATGTCTCTAAAAGTTTCCTGTAGGTTTGGTAGAGCGTAAGTTTCCAGTAGGGTGGGAGGCAAAGTCGAAAATTTATGATTCATAGTTGGGGATTGATTTAATGCCTTGCCCACCAGCCCAGAATTGGATATACCATGACAGTTTATTCAGCTCTCTGGTTTGGTGGGAAATAAGGAATTTACTCTTCATAGTTGTCCCAATTGCCCACCCTACTAATTTCCTATTTTATCTTTCTCTGTGTCCTCTGCGCCTCTGGGTGATATCGTGTCCCATATATGGCCCCATCATACCAGTGACGAAACCCATAGGTAAAAAAGCTAAAATAACGGTTATGGTGGAGGGGATAACAGGGGATCCTAATTCACTTACAGCGGCGATCTCGAAGCCGGATGGGTTTTTTGAGCTAAATTCATTCCCGATTGTCAGTCCAGCAACCAACCAAACAAATCTTTGATTGTAAGATGTAGCTCACTGGCAAATGATGGTATAGGAATAATTTCATCATGAGTATCAAATACCTCAATTTCTTGTCCAGGAAAATAGACAAACACCGTTTGCTCATTTGGATCTATCAACCAACCAATTTGAGTTCCATATTTCAGACAGTGAAGAATATTTTTCGTTACTTTTGTTTGACTTTGATCAGGAGACAATATTTCAATTGTCCAATCTGGTGCTACCGTAAATGTATTAGCAATTTCTCCTGTCTTGGTGCGCTTTCCACCCCGAATCAGATTCGGGGTGGGTCGCACCGCATTTTCATCACGGGGAATCTGACTCCAAATGAAAACTACAATGTCAGGAATAATTGAACGACCACCAAAAGTACAACGTAACTCAGGAAAAGCACGAGCAATGCGTTTAGGTTTTACTATACTGTTAATAGCTGGTACCAATTCTCCTTGAATTGCGCTATGTTTACCTTGTGGCATGGGTTTCTGGATAATTTTTCCATCAATGTATTCACTTGCAGGGTTCGTTTCGGGTAATTTAATAAACTCCTCCAAGGTGATGTTTTTAGGTGGTGCTTGTACCATTTGATGCTCTCCCTCTAAATCTACCAGATAAGATAATAATCCCTATTCTACAACAAATAGGGAGATGGGGTGATATTATAACTATACTAGCACAGCAACTGAGCGATTGATACACCCAAGTGAGTTGGTTTCGTTTAGGCTCCAAATGTTATAACCCTCTTTCTGGCTGCAATTCATTTTATTTTGGGGACGTTTTCGTTCCAAAGACGCGCTGGCTAAAGTGTTTGTGTAGCGCTATATCATTGAACTATAATGTAATTTAAATTACAAATCCTTTTTTTGGTGGGCAATTATTATTATATAATTAAAGATTAATCCTGAATGAGGAGATTGGAGGAGAAATTAATGTGGCAAATAAGCTGGCTGACACCAAGTCATGGTATTATGTTGGGACTGCTGTTGGGGTTTGCCATCGCCCACAGCGGTTTAGCTGCTTTGCGAACTTACGGCGAAGCCAAAATTGGCCCTCGACTCTACCGCGTCCTTTTTGCTTTAGTGAGCATTCCCTTCGCTACTATTCTGATTATTTATTTTTTCAATCATCATTACGATGGGTTGATTCTTTGGCAATTACAAGGTATAATAGGGGTAAAAACTATTGTCTGGATACTCTCAGCTATTTCCTTTCTCTTTCTTTATCCAGCCACATTTAATCTATTAGAAATAGCAGCCATTTCCCAACCGAAAGTTCATCTTTATTCTCAGGGTATCATTCGGATCACTCGTCACCCCCAAATGGTAGGACAAATAATTTGGTGTATCGCTCACACTCTTTGGATCGGTACTAGCTTTACTCTCCTCACTTCCCTGGGGTTAATTGCCCATCACTTGTTTGCTGTTTGGCATGGCGATCGCCGTCTCCAACAACGCTATGGGGAAGCTTTTACCACCGTCAAAGCTAACACCTCTGTTATTCCTTTCCTCGCTATTATAGATGGGAGGCAAAACTTCCCTTGGTTAGAATTTGTTCGCCCAGCTTACCTGGGAGTTACTGCCTTTGTTATTTTACTCTGGTGGGGACATCCTTGGTTAATAATGATGACTTCTCAAGTAAACTGGTGATTACAGTTTCACGCAGAGACACAGAGGCCCAGAGAGAGAGGCGCTGCGGACTATGGGCGTCCAGCGGCGGTTCATAATTTAATTGTTAAGAAATAAAAATTAGCATGTTTTCCGTTGATCTCCATTGGTTGTATCATTATCTCAATATAACAAACGCAATTTAAAATTCCAAGATAATGATAGTTTCAATCAACGAGCAAACCTTTGTTCAGGAGGTTTTAGCATCGGATAAACCTGTTATCGTCCATTTTTGGGCACCTTGGTGCGGTTTGTGTCGGGCGATAGAACCGATTTTGGCCACATTTCAGTCTCGGTGGGAAGATGAAAT
>JACONB010000053.1 GCA_014323965.1 Prochloron sp. SP5CPC1
CAGTATACAGGGTTAGTGCGAATGCCCCGTGATTTTAATCCGGGGTGAGCTTACCCAATGCTTTTCTGTACCTCTACCATGTAACCAAGCACCTTCTCCATAAGCATGACCTGCTCTTAAACTCCGCTTCCACCACTGGCTGTAATGCTTTGACCCTCATCATGGAGTCTCCACCGCAAGCTTTTGCTTCTCCCACAGGAGTATTCCACTCCATATCGCACAAGCGATTATAAGTAGATTGTTGGGGAAAACGTTCCCTTCGTCTTCCGCCAACTACCTCTATATTAGGTTCAGCAGTTCGTTTTGCGAATCCCTGTTCCAACCACCCCTCCACCACTTGGCAGTCTCCGTCCACAAATTGAATTCCTTCAATTTCTGGATTTAATTCCAAAAGACGAGCAAACCCTTCATTACGGGCGCGAGCAGCGGTAAAACTGGTGGACAAGTCTAATGATAATACTTCTACCGAGAGGGATTGTGCTATTGACATACTCCCATCGGTGGAACCAGAATCCACATATACTATCTTAGCTACTCGTCCCTGCACCGAGAGCAAACACTGACGCAACCGCTCTCCTTCATTCCGTCCAATTACTACTACACCTAATTTATCCATCATATCCATCTGCGGACGCCAAAGGCGGGACGCCTTGGGCGGTTGCTTCGCAAAGCTTCGCAATTATCTGTGTTCATCTGCGGTTCACAAAATCCAACAAAGCATTATATTTAGGAGACTCCTCCTGATCCACATGCTCCAGAGCACCCCAACTACCCCATTTACTATATTGCCCAATATCCAACCAAGGTCGAAACAAACTACCTCCTGCATTTTCCCATCCATTTAAATAGTCGCTATAAGCTTGATACATTCTCTCATCTCGATTAGCTGCTATAAAAAGATTTGTAATCCTTTGATTATTTTCCACTCCCTCATGTCCGGCTAAATGCTGTCCCCCAACGCATAGCAATTAACTGCAAATGCCTCTTCTTCGCTACTGCCAAATTATTCTCTATTGTTCTAAGTGCAGCAGCGATCGCTCCCCCAGGTGGTCCTCCATTTAATACTCCCCCCTGATTAATTTCGGTAAATAATTGCTCCAAGTCCCAAGTTTCCACTTGCTTTTGGTGCTTTCTTTGTCCCAAATACCCACCAAAATAAGGTGCGATGGCGAGAGCATCTATCCCTTCCAACAAGGACTTTCGGAGGACAAAGGACAGTCCAAAGCCTCTTTTGCTGTCCAAACATTCGCTGCTTGAGAACTTAGTACGCAAACAACTCTATCCTTTTCAGAGTCAAATACCTTCTTCCAAATTTGACACATTTTCCCTGTTCTTTTTTCATACCAATTCATCGGTTTTTTATAACTATCCCCATGCCCCCATTCAGCTTTTACTTGTTCTTCTACCTACTTTCCTTGAGGAAATATCCCATTCCAGACTTCATTGGAATATTCTATATAAACTTTCAATTCGGGATTTAAATTGGTTTTCACCATCTGAGCAAAATTGCTGATATAATTATTAGTAGCTCTATGGGGTAGATTAAACTAAGAGTTAGCTGTTAGGCGGTTTCCTAATTCTACCATGGTTTCCACTGGAACTCCTTTCACATTATAATTATAGGTGTAAGTGTCTTGTTGTGGTCTTTCCTCCCATTTTTTTTGCTGTAACTTATTAGTTACCATCCAATCTATGACGCGAATCGTTTTAAATTTGCTAATCTTATTTAGGAATTGAGGATTGAATATATCCCTGACAAAATTTGATGAATATTGTTTTTATTACATAAGTATCACTAAATATAATTACCCGTGTTATTTGGGTCAGTAGCTGTAATAATGAGATGGATACCCTTATCAGATGGATTAACATCAATAACATCCCTCCCAGAGGTAGATGCAGCTTCGTCCTTACGAGCATCAAATTTATATTCAATGGTCCCTTCTCCCTCGTAGAGAACCACATATTTGCCTCCGGGATAAGAACCCACATTGCGAAATAATAAAGTCCCCACCTGATTGTATTGGGAAGTATCCTCTTTTGAGGACTTCGGGCGGTGGCAGTGCAGCGGTTTGGCGTCTGGAGAATGGGGATTAAACCGAAATTATTCCGTGCTCCTTTTACTTTACTATATGAGGCAATGTATCGCAAGATTCGGAATACCTATGGTATTGAGTTGCCTTATACGGTAAAGCTGGGGCGAAGGGTGATTATGGAACACCAACATGGCATTATCATTCACGGCTATTCTACCATTGGGGAGGAGAGTATTATTCGCCAAGGGGTAACTTTGGGCAATCGTTATGTAGATCGTCCTTTGGATGCTCCTCAGTTGGGGGCGCGGGTTAATGTAGGAGCTGGGGCGAAGATGTTGGGTTTGGTGACTATCGGAGATGGAGCGAGTATTGGGGCCAATGCGGTGGTGATCAAGGATATTCCTGAGGGAAAAACGGCGGTGGGTATTCCGGCCAAAATTATTTAATTCCCATGCTTGGTGTTTTGTGGTTGTTGGTAACTGTTTCAGATACTAATTCCTCGTACATTTTAATGTATTCCTGGGCTGATTTTTCCCAACTAAAATCCTGAGCCATATCCCGTTTTTGCAATTGCTGCCATTTATCTTGGTCACGGAAGCTTTCTCTTGTTCGAACCATAGCGGCAAACAGCTCCAAAGAGTTATAACGGTCGAAACAAAAGCCAGTTCCGTTTCTAGTATTGGGGTTGTAGTCGGTAACTGTATCCACCAAACCCCCGGTATGACGCACAATGGGGACACAACCATAGCGCATGGCCATCATTTGACTAATACCACAGGGTTCAAATTTAGAGGGCATCAAAAAAGCATCCCCGCCGCTATAGATCCGTCGCCCCAAACCTTCGTTGTACTTTAGCTTGACTGACATGGAATCGGGAAAGAGAGTAGCCATTTGAGCTAGTCCCTTTTCATATTTTTTCTCTCCTGTTCCCAAAACTACTACCTGAGCGTCGGTACATTGGAGATAATGAGGCAAAACCTCCAAGACTAAATCGATACCTTTTTGTTCTACTAATCGGGAAACCATTCCGATTACAAAAACATCTGAATTGATTGGTAAACCTACTTCTTGCTGCAATTTCCTCTTATTCACCTTCCGTTGCTCTAGGGTAGCAGGGGTGAAAGTCTGGGCAATGTGTTGATCTGTGGCTGGATTATAACTATCCAGATCCATTCCATTGACAATCCCCACAATCTTATCCCCTACACTGGCTAGTAAATCCTCCAAGTTCTCTCCATATTCCATGGTTTGAATTTGCTTAGCATAGGTAGGGGAAACAGTATTCACTCTGTCGGACAACTCAATGGCTCCAGCCATAGTATTATTACTCTTCATGTAGTCTGGACACCAAGTAATTTGCTCCAAATAGCCTCGCCAGGGACCTTGATAGGCGAGGTTGTGAATGGTGAAAACGGTTTTGATATCTGGAGTTTGGTGCAGCCACACCGACGTCATTCCCGCGTGCCAGTCGTGACAGTGGACGATTTGGGGTTGCCAGTATTCCCAACAAAAGAGGGCTGCGCCGTTGGCAAAGAAAGTAAAACGCCAGTCTTCATCGTCTCCCAAATAAACCCGCTTGGGAGCGAAAGCACTATGTCCGAAGAGATAAAGAGGAACCCCAGTACCGGGGAGCACTGTTTCGTAGACCTCAAAATCCTGCAACATGGCTGAACCAGACCAAACTGGTTTGCCGGGAACGGCTACTTTCTCCGGGAGGAAACCATAGTAAGGCATGAAAATACGCACGTCGTGACCTAACTGACGCAAAACCTTGGGCAGAACCCCCACTACGTCCCCCATACCTCCGACTTTTGCCAAAGGTGCTGCTTCAGTAGCGACGAATAAAATTTTCATGACTCATCTCACACTACATTTTCTTGGTATTATACTCAAGATGATATGATGATGAAAGTTTCACGCAGAGGCCGGAGGCGCAGAGAGGGGTAATAGCTAAAGGCGAGAGCCAGTATCAGGGTCAAACCAGTGCATTTTTGACCTCATGAGAGTTAAACTAACCCTATCCCCTTCCCAATTATGGTCGGACGGTAATAGAGCACGTAGGGTTATCTGGGAGCCATCAATGCGGACGCTAATGAGATTATCTTTGCCCAATTCTTCCACTAAATATACTTGACCCTCAATGGTTTGGGCAACTTGGTCATGGGCGAGGTGAATATCCTCGGGACGAATACCTAAGACAATTTTTGGTGGTAGGTTTGACAAGGAAGGTAAAGGTAGTTTATAATGGCCCAGTATTGCGTCCTGGCCTTCAAGATCCAGAGTTAGTAAATTCATCTGGGGACTGCCCACAAAACTAGCCACAAATTGATTGGCTGGGTGGCTATAAATGCGACTAGGAGGGTCTAATTGCTGCACAAAACCATCGTACAATACCGCTACTTTGCTCGATAAAGTCATGGCTTCAGTTTGGTCGTGGGTGACGTAAACTACCGGTTTCTGCTGTAACTTGAATAGTTGTTTCAATTGTGCCCTAACCTGTTCCCGCAATAAAGCATCTAGGTTACTCAAGGGTTCGTCCAGTAAAAAAACTTCCGGGTTGCGCACCAAAGCTCTTCCCAGGGCTACCCTTTGGCGCTGTCCTCCTGAGAGTTGACCAGGTTTTCTTTGTAATAAATGGGTTAATTCTAACTGGTTGGCTATTTCCTGTACCCTACCCTTGATTTCTTCTGTGGGAGTTTTGCGCAATTTGAGAGCAGTGCCAATATTTTCTGCTACTGTCATATGGGGATAGAGAGCGTAACTTTGAAATACCATGGCGATATTCCGCTCCCCCGGAGCTACCCCATTCATATTCTGATTACCAATTAAGACTTTCCCTTTAGTGGGCTGCTCTAAACCAGCAATCAATCGCAGCAGGGTGGATTTACCGCATCCGGAGGGACCGAGTAGAGAGAGGAACTCTCCATCTTCCACATCAATGCTAATATCTTTTACAGGAATAGTTTTGGCATCGTATTGCTTTTCAACATGGTGTAATTCTAGTTTTGCCATTGTTATTAAGCTCTCTTGGTGAGTAATTATTGTTGGTACTTTAGCTATAATGACAAGATTAGATTACATTGAGTTGGTCTCTTAATGAAACCTTATCAAAAAATTCCCATCCACGAATGTGGAGAACCCTTGGTGGCAATTCCTTTGGATCAGTTTGCGGTAGAATCGCCCCATCCCTATCAGGAGAAGGGAGCTAATTATGGGGAGCGATCGCCTTATTATCTACGTCTTGGGGTGCTGGATGCTTTGCTTTCAGCACAAGAGCGATTACAGCAACTATATCCCCGTTGGCGGATCCAAATATTTGACGCCTACCGTCCCATAGCAGTGCAGCAATTTATGGTGGATTATACTTTTGCTGACTTAGTACAGCAACGGGGATTAACAGTGGATGAACTTTCTGCACGAGAGAGGGAAAATGTAATGGCCGAAATATATCAATTGTGGGCTATTCCCAGCCATGATCCTGCCACTCCCCCGCCTCACAGTACCGGAGCAGCGGTGGATGTTACTATAGTAAATGAAAATGGCCAGCCTTTGGATATGGGTTCGGCTATAGACGAATTGAGTCCCCGCTCCCACCCCAATTATTATACTAACGCTACTGAAGAACCGGAGCGAGAATATCACCTTCGTCGTGAGCTGTTAAATAAAATCATGAGTTATAGTGGATTTTGTCGTCACCCAGTGGAGTGGTGGCATTTTTGCCGAGGCGATCAGATGTGGGCGTGGCAAAATAATTTAGCAACAGCTCGTTATGGCAGGGTAGAGGAATTAGATGAAAAATAAGTTGAGCCAAAGAATAGTAATCCTCTTAAAAGCTATCACTCTCCTAACCATTTTAACTGCCTGTGGTGCAACAAAAACAAAAGTAAAAGCTGGGAGGCGTGTGTTTCTCGACTTTTCCCTGGAATTTATCGGTGCATACCAACTCCCCAAGACCACTTTCAATAATACTCCTGTTGGGGGATTATCTGCTTTAACTTACGATAGGGAAAAGCAACGCTTCTATGCTCTTTCTGACGACCGAAGTCAAGCTCGATTTTATACCCTCAACCTCCGGATAACTACCACAGCTACGGGTGAAATTATTCTGGAGGAAATAGAAGTAGAAGGTGTCACCTTTCTCACGGATGAAAACGGAAACCCCTACCAAGAGGGAACTGTGGATACGGAAGGAATTGCTCTTGCGAGCAGTTCCACCCTATTTATTGCCAGCGAAGGAGTTACTAATAAAGGAATAGCGCCCTTTGTGGGAGAATTTGACCTTCAGACAGGTAAATTACAGCAAAGTTTAACCATTCCTGAACGCTATTTACCTACTGCAAAAGCAGGTGTGCAGGACAACTTAGGTTTTGAAGCTTTAACCCTCTCACCTCATAGTTTAACCACAACCGATCCCTTTCGTTTATTTACTGCTACCGAGTCAGCACTGCTCCAGGATAATTCAGAAGAGCAAAACAGAGCACCTATTCGTCTACTCCACTATCTCATCAATCCCACAGGGGAATCAATTTTAGTTGCTGAACATCTTTATTTCCTGGATAGTGCTCCCAGCGACGTTATTTATAATGGTTTGACGGAATTAACTGCTTTAGAAAAAGAGGGTTATTTTCTCAGTTTAGAGCGGACCTTTGGTTTTTCCGGTACTGGAGCAAAAATTTTCCAAATTGCCATGGGAAATGCTACGGATATATCTAATATTCCCAGCTTAAAAAGAAATACTAGCACCATTCAACCTGTACAAAAGAAGTTACTGCTAAATTTGGCGGAATTGGGTATAGAATTGGATAATCTAGAAGGTATGACTCTAGGTCCTATCTTACCAGACGGTAGTCAGAGTTTAGTCTTAATCAGCGATGATAACTTTAGAAAAGACCAGTTCACTCAATTTCTCCTCTTCAAAATCATTGTCAACTAAATTTTGCGTCTTTGCGCCTTTGCGCGAGAATTGGAATAAACCGCAGAGACACAGAGAACGCAGAGAGAAGAATTAAGAGAGAAATTGAGTTCTAATTCTGCTCAGAACTTCAGATTCTTCTATGTGTAACCAAGATTTGTGTACTTTTGTGCGTGCACATCAAGATAGCCAGCTTCAAAAAGCCGCTTTGGGATTCTTCCCCAAGACCGTCCGGTCCATTCCTTTCCAGAAATAGTTGCCAGCGTCTCAAGCGAGAATTCATGAATTGAACTGCATCTGATTCCACTGGTATGGATGCAATATTGGCTGAGATGTCCTCCACGAAGGCAGTAAAGATATCCTGAAAACGATGGTTAGTCAAAATGAGTTGAAGGGTAAGATATTTCTCGTCGTCACCTGGCAAAACTGCTCGTTTAACCTCAAAACCATTGGAATCGGGGAATGTCATTCCTGTAGCTAGCGAATGGCGATGAATACGCATCATGAGCAGTCGAGTTCCAGATGGTTTTTCAATGGCTAATCTAAGGTCTTGCTGTCCTTCAAGGAAAATCCGTATTCCAATACAGACCTAACTCTTCCTCCGTAGCTCACGAGTCCCAACTGTAGAGTCATGTTGGCGCAGAACCACCGGAAAAACCGAACTGGCGATGGCAAAACAGTGCTATCGGCGCGATTCAGATTCAAATCGCCTCTTATTCAAAAATCAAATAGCCGTCGATTACCGGGCCGCAAGCGCGATCGCTCTTTCTCCAAAATCAAATAGCCCTGGATTGCCCGACCGCTTCGCAACGCTAGTGACGGTGAAACGGTTTATTGAGCGGGTTTCTTGGTAAAACGCCGCAAAATGCAAAGGCGAGTCGCATTGAGGAATACGCTCGCCGTTGGTTGAAATGGGTTAGGAGTGGAGTGTCGAGGGTTGAGTTAGGTATAGTCGAGGCAACTGTGCATTACCAGCTCATTTCGCCGTGTTCTGATGCCTTTGTCCTCCATTTTCTAGTTGTGTGCCAACAGGAAAAATTCCTTCTTTACATTCATCCCATCTCTTCCCCTCGTTCCTGCTTTGCCTTTCTTCCTTTCCCCTTCTCTCTCTCTATCCTGTTACAGGTTACCTTGTATTACATCGTAAATAAACCGTACTACTCCGTCCTGTGCCACGTTATATTTAACCGATCCTCCCGTTGCCGACGTTATCTTTGTAGCCTGTTTATTAGGTCCCTCCAAATTGTTTGTTGGTGCCATGCTAAATGCTATAACCTTGATACCTTTCTGTTTTAACATGTCTATGCATTGTTGCGAATTAATCTGCTGGCCCTGAAATCCTACCGGATCGTGCCCATACTGATCTCCGAACCATGCAATATAACGTTCTGACCCTTGTCGCCATCCTGTTATGAACTCCTGAAACGCGCAGTTGTATAGGGCAAAAATTTGTGCCTCCGGAGTGTCTCCTCCTCCCGTAGCGGTAATAGCTTGGACCCGTCGTTCTATCAGTGCTGTATCTGCCGTCAGCGGACAGGCATTGTCATAAATATCGTGAGAACCATCTCCGACATCGCGATACCATGCCACACCTACGTTCACATCCCACTGTGTTCCTAGTTGTTTGATAAACACCTCCGTAGCATTCTTCATGTCTGTCTTCACATTGTTAATTGCTGTACTCATGCTTCCCGTAGCATCGCACATCAAAACAATATCCAGTAAACCTCTCGTCGCCATAGCCTTTAATCCTCGAAACTAAATTATATTAACTAGTAAATCACGCCTTTTTCCGAGGGACAAT
>JACONB010000054.1 GCA_014323965.1 Prochloron sp. SP5CPC1
GGGGCAAATAACCTAACCACTTACAGAGTGCTTTAGCTGCTGGCACTTCCCCTCTTATGCGGTTATCATCATTTACCAACCGCCGCAAGAGCCGAAAAGCATAAGAACGGGGCAACACGTCTAAGTCTAACCGCTGCACTGGTGGACCCCAGCGCTTCCTGGTGGTGAGCAACACCCGAAAGCGCCGGTCCTGGGGCAACAGTGCCCTAACCTTCCCAAAGTCCTCTTCATCGTCCCAAACCAGCAACCGCTCTCCCTCCGGAAACTGCTCTAGCCACTGGTTATAGACCCTCCGCACCTTGTCTCCCTCTTCTACCAAGTTGTCCGGCGGTTCTGGCCAGCCACAAAACAAACCATTCCGGAGGATTTGCCCGACCCGCTCCAGCCACCAGATCCCAGCACCATAATCCTCCCGATGAAGCCTTATATATTGCTGCGCCAGTTTTGTTTTCCCTACACCTCCCATACCTGCTGCTGCCGCAATAGCCACCGTTCCATCCCTCTGCAATAGTCGCCCCAGCTCTTCCAGTTCTTTCCCCCGTACCTACAAAAGTAATAGTTTACATAATACAATGATAAATTATTTATTACTTTATTATGAACAACAATATTACCATCGCCCTCTACATTCAGATCCAATTTTTGCTTGTGCCTCACCTCACTCATAACTACCTCCCAAACCACAAAAGATTAAGCTAAGAAATCGTTAGGGTATTGCCAGAAATAATATTATCATTACCCTTCACATTAATTCCTTTCCAGTTCTCAATCATCTCAATAATTTCCGGATCCTTTATTTCTTCTGCTACCATTGCTAATAGTTCCTGCTCATCTATTTTACCCAAAGGTAATCTACCCTGCAAGCGACCCGCGAAGCTGCTCCGCGAAGCTGCGCGCCTATATTCCGTAGCTTTTCCTGTACTGTTCCCGGTAACTTCAAAGCTGTATCTTTTACATGGGGCAATACTGACTCTAGCATATCTCGGGTTAGCTTCTCATCACCATTTTTCCACAACCACGTTCCTACTATTCCTAACTCTAACGGTTCCATGGGCAACACCTAGTTGATATTTCCTCTTTATGTTATCATAGTAGGGTGCGTTGCCAACGCACCTTCTTAGGTTTGGGCCAATAAGGTTCGCGCTCTACGCCCCGGCGCAAAGATTTTTTACCAGTTGATTACCCCTATGACTAAGACAAAAAATATTTTACCACCACCTCGTTTACCGGATCACACCCAACTACCCGACTCAGATGGAAACTTTGTGAAAAATTTCCAAGAACACCCCCAAAGCATTCTCTTAACTAACTCTCTTGGTTCCGTACTCAAAGAAATCCATCCAGAAGGGGATTATATTATTGGTCAAGATAGCGGTATTTATTGGCGAATAACCGATCCACCTGTCCTAAGTGCAGAAGCACCTGATTGGTTCTACGTCCCCCATGTCCCCTCCCTCCTAGACGGTAAAATTCGTCGTTTCTACGTTTTCTGGCAGGAATTAAAATACCCATTAATTGCCATTGAATTTGCAAGTGGAAATGGGAAAGAAAAAAGAAGTGCAACTCCCCTATTCCTGTCAGAGGAAGGTGAAAGAACCAAACCGGGGAAATTTTTGGTGTATGAGAATATACTCCGCATTGCTTATTACAGCATTTACGAAATCAGAACCGGAAAATTAGAAGTCTATTACCTGAAAAATGACACTTATCAAAAGTTAGTCCCTAACGAAAGAGGTCATTATTCAATCCTTCCGTTAAAAATAGAATTAGGACTGTGGCAAGGTACTTATCAGAACCAAACCCAACTGTGGTTACGGTGGTGGGACGAACTTGGAAATCTCTTACTTATTGAAGAGGAGCGTGCTGAACTGGAAAAGTACCGAACTGGACTGGAAAAGCAAAGATCTGAAAGAGCTGAACGACGCGCTCATCTTTTGGAAGAAAATCTTAAAAATATGGGAGTAGAGGAGTTAAAATGAAAGGTGGATCGCGCCAAGGCACAAAGACGCAAAGATTTTTTCCCAAATAGGGTTGCTATTGTTTATCTTTGATGTTATAGTGTAAGAGAATGGAAATATTTTGCTTAATTCACAACCGTAATATCAAACTAACACGAAAAAATTTTTTTGTCAAGGAAAATTGTGTTATAAGGTACAAGATACAGATACAATAAATTTCACCAGTCGTTAAAGAACATCAAGAGAACAGCAGGCATGGGTAGAGTAGTCGGCATTGACCTGGGAACAACCAACTCCGTAGTCGCCGTCATCGAAGGCGGTAAGCCAGTGATAATTGCCAATTCAGAAGGGATGCGGACAACCCCATCTGTGGTAGGCTTTAATAAGGATGGGGAACTGGTAGTGGGGCAAATGGCACGGCGACAAGCGGTGCTCAACCCTCAAAATACCTTCTATGGGGTAAAACGGTTCATGGGTCGTAGATATGCCGAACTCCAACCAGAATCTCTAAGAGTCGCCTATACTGTTCGCGGTGACGAAGAGGAAAATATCAAAATTCGCTGTCCTCGCCTCAAAAAGGAATTTGCCCCGGAAGAGGTCTCTGCTATGATTTTAAGGAAGCTAGCAGAGGAGGCTGAACGGTACTTAGGAGAAGAGGTAACAGAAGCAGTAATAACAGTACCAGCTTATTTTAACGATTCCCAGCGCCAAGCTACTCGAAATGCAGGGCGGATTGCGGGTTTGGAGGTCAAGCGTATTCTCAACGAACCCACGGCAGCATCTTTAGCTTATGGTTTGGATAGGCAGGACAATCAGACTATCTTGGTATTTGACCTCGGTGGGGGTACTTTTGACGTTTCCGTTCTGGACGTAGGAGATGGTGTATTTGAGGTTAGAGCCACTAGCGGCGATACTCAGTTAGGGGGGAATGACTTCGATCGCCGCATTGTGGACTGGTTAGCAGAGAGCTTTCTGGAGACTAATGGAGTGGATCTGCGTAGCAAAGACCGTCAAGCTTTACAACGGTTGATGGAAGCAGCGGAAAAAGCCAAAATAGAGCTGTCTGGGGTTAGCGTCACGGATATTAATTTGCCCTTCATCACTGCCACAGAAGATGGTCCGAAACACATCGAAACCAGACTGGATCGGGCTGAGTTTGAAAATTTGTGCGGCGATTTGGTGAGTCGTATGCGCCGTCCCCTGAAACTGGTTCTTTCAGATGCAGGTATTAGTCCGGTACAAATCGATGAAGTAGTGTTGGTGGGAGGAGGAACGCGAATGCCCATCGTTCAACAGCTAGTGCGCAGCTTAATAGATAGGTCCGCGAATCAAAATGTTAACCCCGATGAAGTGGTGGCGGTAGGAGCGGCAATCCAGGCAGGAATTGTGACTCGGGAAGTAAAAGATATCCTCCTCTTAGATGTTACTCCCTTATCTTTGGGTTTGGAAACCATTGGGGGCGTCATGAAAAAACTGTTGCCTCGCAATACCACTATTCCCGTGCGCCGATCGGATATCTTCTCCACCTCAGAGAATAATCAAACCATGGTGGAAGTCCACGTATTGCAAGGGGAAAGGGAAATGGCAGCAGATAATAATTCCTTGGGACGGTTTAAACTAAGTGGCATTCCCCCAGCCCCTAGAGGAGTGGCTCAAATACAGGTTTCTTTCGATATTGATGCTAATGGTATTCTCCAAGTTACTGCTCGGGATAAAACCACTGGGAGAGAACAAAGTATTACTGTAGCAGGTTCCTCCACCCTATCAGAAAGGAAAGTCAGTAAAATGATTGCTGATGCTGATAAGTTTGCCCAGGGGGATCGGGAAAGACGAGAACGGGTGGAAACACGCAACCGGGCAGCAGCTCTGACAGATCGGGCAGCGAGACAGCTGAAGGAAGTGTCTCTGGATTTTGGTAGCCAGTTTGCCAGCCATTATCGCCGTCGCATCGAAAGTTTAAGCGACCAAATCCTCGACAGTCTGGAACGGGATGATGAGCGGCGTCTGGACAGAGCGCAAGCAGATTTACAAGACGCTCTCTATGAAATGAATCGGGAAGTACGTCTTCAATATGAAGATGAAGAAGATGGCTTTTTTGACTCCCTTAAACGTACCTTCGTCGGAAACGACTATGAAGATGACTACTCCTATAATACTCGCGAATCCTATGGGGAAAAAAGAAGGAGACGACGCCCCAGTTATGAGGATGAATACAGCTCTGAGGGTGGTTATTACGACGAGAGGGAAAGACCCCGTTCTCCCAGATATAGTAATAGTTACGATTCATCCTCTCGTTCTGAAAGTCGCCGAAGACGCGCCGAAAGCGCACCGCAAAGCGGCTCCGTCTCTGGTCGCCCTCGTTACCCCAATAGACCCCTTCAAAATGATTGGGATGAAGATGATGACGATGATTGGTTCTAAAAGAGAAGAGGGGATAGGCAATACTGCAATAACCAATAACCGATGATTGATAAATAATCCATATGCAAAACCAGCGCAATTATTATGAAATTTTAGGGGTTCGACCGAATGCGGATGGCGACCAAATAAAAAAGGCATATCGGCGACTGGCTCGACTTTACCATCCCGACGTTAATCCCGGTGATCAAGCAGCAGAGGAGAAGTTTAAGGATATTGGTGAAGCTTATGATATCCTCTCCGATGAAAATAAGCGCTCCCAGTACGATCGAGGGGACTTAAATGGGAAGCAAAGGAAAAGCAGAAAATCTGATTCTTACAAAACTGACTTTGTAGAAAACATCAACGGCTTTGTGGAGAAAATGCGCAACGTCCGTGGAGATGGAAATACTGTTACTAAGAAACGTATCAGCCGAGAAAATGGGGCTGCTTACCGCCCCGGAACCAAGAAAACCACCAAAGTGGTATCCCGTCCTGCCAGGGGTACCAGGGACGTGGAAGCAAGGTTGACCCTACCTTTGGAGAAAGCCTATCAAGGTGGAAGGGAACGGATCCGTTTGGAAGACGGACGCTCTATAGAGATAGATTTACCCAAAGGAATAGTTAACGATCGCCTCATTCGTCTCAAAAATCAAGGTATCCAAGGGGGAAATCTCTACTTAAAAATTGCTATCGCTCTCCATCCTTTTTTCGATGTGGTAGGGTCGGATCTTTACTGTCAGCTACCCATTACCCCAGCAGAAGCAGCCCTAGGGGGTTCCGTGGAAGTGCCCACCCTAGACGGTTTGGTGAAAATGACCGTTCCCTCAGGTATTACTTCCGGTCAACGACTACGTCTTACTAATAAAGGTTATCCCGACGATAGGGGAGATAGGGGCGATCAATTCGTGGAAATTCAGATTGCAGTGCCCCAAAGTCTCAGTGAGGAAGAACGGGAACTTTACGAAAAACTGCGACAAATAGAAACTTTTAATCCCCGCAAGAATCTGCTAAGTTTGTAGGGTAGGCATTGCCCACCTTCATCGGTCTGAATATATAAAATATTAAAAACTTTATTAAAATACATTTTTTATTAAACTTAGTTATTAGGATGATCGCCCTTAACCTGAATTGCGGGCGGGAAACCCCCGCCCCTACAAATAAAACCCCTACAGGGTTTGAATTTCCCCAGGCGCTATACCTTCTCTTTTTAAAAGCAATTCGGTATGAATATATAAGAAGGCGATGTTCAATATTTCGTAAACATAAGATACAATTTTATAAATTATTTATGAAAGCGATCACCCTCCTGGGGGATCCTAGGTTGGGTAGAGCGCTTGTAGGGGCGCATGGCATGCGCCCGCAAGGTTAGCGTTTCGTTCCGTCGGGCATTGTTACACCCCTTAGGTTAGCCCCTGCGAAACTGACACCTTCAATTTTGGCATTCAATAAATTGGCATTTTGGAGATTGGCACCTCCTAGATTGGCACCTTCCCAGTTCGTCCAAGAGAGGCGACACTCTTGACATTGATTAGTTATCTGTAGCTTCCAAGCAGGAAACTTGTAGATAGAATAGGGAACCAAGACAAGAGCAGCAACACCTATAATAGCTCCGACAGGTAGACGCTTGGGGACTAATTTCCCTAAAACCACCTTGGGAAGAACCTCCTTAGTGGGAGGAGAAATTGGAGGTAATTGCTTTAACGCCTCTTGTGCATTAGAATAGCGTTCATCTGAAGCCGCTACCATTTTGGACAACCAACTAATAAACCGAGGGTTCAGCTTGTATTTCAGCTTTTTTTTGAAGTTGAAACTAGAATTTTTCCCCATTAAGCTCCTTCTTTGTCCCGATCGCGTCTGAGTCAGCAAACAAATCAAGGTAGCCCCTAAACCATAAACGTCAGAAGATTTACTCAATTTCCCGTGGATAATATACTCTAAAGGCGCAAACCCAGGGGTAAAACCGCTAGTTTGAGTTCTGGTACCCTCTTCGGGACGAGCTAAACCGAAATCAATGAGATAAACATCCAAATTCCCATGATTCCTGTTTGCCAAGATATTCTCCGGTTTAATATCCCGATGGTAAATTGCATTACGTCCTTCCTTGTAGGTACACCAAAACCTCTAAAATGGACCGAGCAATTTTTTCCACTTCTCCCAGAGTAAAATTAGATTGTTGTCCTAAAGAGGGAGCATGTTTATATTCTTGAACCAAACAAAACCCGGTGGGAGTTTCAAAGTCATCCAGGTAACGGGGGATACGGGGATGATTTAACTGCTTTAAGACATTAATTTCTCTCTGAACAGTTTTGTAACCAGACCAAGTACTTGCGGACTGGACAAACTGGAACTGTTTAATAACGACCGGTTGTTGATTAGCAATTTTTGTTGCTTTATAGGTAACACGACCCCCGCTACTATTAATTCCTAGTTCTCGTTCAATTTCATAGCCCCGTGATGAAAAATCAGGATAATTGCTCATAGATTATCTCCAAATTAGCAACCTCACACATATTATAGCTCTAAGTTTGCTCTTTGACTTCGCCAGCGGTATTCTTGGTGTTCCAGGTTGGTACCGAAAATTGGCGCTGCATTCTTGCCACTTTATAAGTATAATAGAGATGATACCAGTTGTCAATTACCAGACTAACACACCCGCATCAAAAAAAAACGCAATAATATCTTATGAAAATTTAAAAATATAACAACAAATGCTACAAATAAAACATCAAACTATTACATTGGATGAGTTTATGGAATTACCAGAAACGAACCCTGCAAGTGAATACATTGACGAAAAAATCATCCAACAACCCATGGCACAAGGTAAACATAGTGGAATTCAAGGAGAATTGGTACCTGCCATTAACCGTATAGTAAAACCTAAACGCATTGGTCGTGCTTTTCCAGAATTGCGTTGTACTTTTGGTGATCATTCAACTGTTCCTGACATTGTAGTTTTCATTTGGAGTCGCATTTCCCGTGATGAAAATGGGGAAATTGCAAATACATTTACTATAGCACCAGATTGGACAATTGAAATATTGTCTCCTGCTCAAAGTAAAACAAAAGTCACAAAAAATATTCTTCACTGTCTGAAACATGGGACTAAAATGGGTTGGTTGATAGAGCCAAATGAGCAAACAGTGTTTATTTATCGTCCAGGACAAGAAATTGAGGTATTTGACCAGCCAGATGAAATTATTATTGTGCCATCATTGGCAAGTGAGCTACACCTTACAATCAAAGATTTGTTTGCTTGGTTGCTGGAGTAAATTATAATGTACTATAGCATGAAATTTACAACTTCGGTATAATTGTGTCAGATTCTAGGAAATCAACCTTGTGAAAACGGATAGCATTTGGTATCACTTATTTCTAAATTTCCCCAGTATCTTCTTTGAGCTAGCCGAGCAACCTACTTCCCTAGCTGATTTCTACAGCTTCAGTTCCGTCGAAATCAAGCAATTAGCCTTTCGTCTTGATGGGGTGTTCTTACCGAAAACAGCACAACAGGACTTACCTATCTGTTTCTGCGAAGTGCAGTTCCAGGAAGACGACCATTTTTATTCCCGCTTGTTTACCGAAATCTTTATTTACCTCCGTCAAAAACAACCACCCAATGATTGGCTCGCGATGGTATTTTATCCCAACCGCAGCATGGAAAGCGCCCCTCCAGATTGGTACAGGGAATTCTTTGCCAGTGGGCGTGTCCAACGAGTTTACCTGGATGAATTAGTGGCAACGACAGAACCCACAATGGGAATTGGAACTGCGCAGTTGATTATTGGTAGTCAAGAGGGGGCTGGAGACTTGGCTAGAAAGCTCATTGCTCAAGCACAAGCTAATATTGTTAATCCCGTTCAAGGGCAAGAATTTGTAGAATTGATAGAAACGATTCTGGTGTATAAGTTACCGAGCAAAAGTAGAGAGGAAATCGAAGCCATGTTAGGGTTAAGTGAACTTAGGCAAACGAAAGTCTATCAGGAAGCCAAATTAGAAGGTCTTCAAGAAGGTCGTCAAGAAGGTCGTCAAGAAGGTTTGCAACAAGGTCTGCAACAAGGTCTGCAACAAGGTCACAAGCAGGCGATGGAAGAGATTGCCGGGAAACTGATCCGTCAGGGAACCCCCCAAAAACAAATCACTGCTCTGACAGGACTTGACCGTGCAGAACTCCAACAGCTTAAAAAACTCAATACCTAAAACCTAAAGTAACTGCTATAATAGGATATTATGTGTCTAAATCCGGCTCGGACCAGGTTAAAAAAGACATCCAAAAAGCTGAAAAGCTACCTGTACGGCATAATTAGAGGACAATCAATCCCATGACTTACGCAATCATTGAAATTGGTGGCACCCAACTGCGGGTGGAACCGGGTCGCTTCTACGATATCAACCGACTGGAAGGGTCAGAAGACGCTACCTACAAGATTGACAAGGTACTGTTAGTTCATCATGAAGACGATGTTACCATCGGTCAACCCTGGATTGAAGGGGCAAAAGTAGAAGGTACCATTATGAATCATCGGCGAGGACGGAAAATTATCGTCTATAAAATGAGACCGAAGAAGAAAACCCGGAAAAAGCGGGGACACCGTCAAGAACTGACTCGCTTGATGATTAATTCTATCAGTATTAATGGTTCGGTGCTGGCTCAAACTACGGAAACAGAAGCAGTACAAGCAACTCCCGTCTTAGAAGCAGCAGGAACAGAGACTGAAGTCGTACAAATAGAAGATCTAACAATTGAGGTGTAATTATGGCTCACAAGAAAGGAACAGGCAGTACTCGCAACGGTCGGGATTCCAATTCTAAGCGACTGGGAGTGAAACGCTATGGCTCTGAAGTAGTGAGGGCTGGGAATATCTTAGTCCGTCAGCGAGGGACCAAATTCCACCCCGGGAAAAATGTGGGTCGAGGTGGGGACGATACCTTATTCGCCTTGATTGACGGGATGGTCAAGTTCGAGTATAAGGATAAAAGCCGCCAGAAAGTGAGCGTTTATCCGGTTGCTGAAACCACCAGTACAGCAGTTTGAAACAGTTACCAGTGTAGGGGCAGGGTCTTCCCGCCCGTATGTATCTTTTGCTGGACTTAGAGCTACCCCAAACCCTCTCACAAGTTAAGTCTCAATGTTACAATGGCTCCCTGGTTAAAATAGCTCAGACAGGGAAATGATATTGAAAATGCCGATCAAGCAATTGTTACAGCAAAAGATCCAACTGGGTGTGGCTTTCACCTTGAGCCTTGGGGTACTTTTAGCCATTGCTCCCCAAGCAATGGCTCATCACCCTTTTGGTGGCAGAACTCCAGGGAATTTGTTGGAAGGCATTGTGTCAGGTGTGGGGCACCCCATTATCGGCTTAGATCATCTGGCTTTTGTGGTTGCTAGCGGCTTGCTGGCAACTGGATTAGCTTTCGGTATTTTTATCCCGGTAGGGTTTGTCTTGGGAACCATAGCAGGGACTGTGATTCATCTGCTGGCAGTGGATTTGCCCGCTGTGGAGGTGGTTATAGCTACTTCAGTGGTGGCATTTGGCGCACTGCTGGCAATGGGTTACAAACAAGATAATGGTTCTAGCAGCTTAAACCTAGGGCTGGCTGCCTTGGGAGCGATCGCCGGGGTATTTCACGGTTATGCCTATGGAGAGACAGTTGTAGGTGCTGAAATGACCCCTATTGTGGCTTACTTAACAGGTTTTGCCACCACTCAATTAATGATTGCCCTAGGAGCATTGCTCTTCGGGAAGATTATCCAAAAGAAAGGTCCGACTTTACCTATCATGCGCTTTCTCGGTTTGGCGATCGCCGCTATTGGTATGGTGTTTCTCTCTTCTTCTTTTGGGGCATAAATAAAACACTACCTCATACCTCACACCCTTTTGTGCGTCATTATGGTTCGGAGAATCCAATGAATGCAAGTAGATTTTAGATATGACCATTAAAACAAAAATATTTTATATATGGTTGGTCATCGCTAGTGTTTTTGTTTTATGGCGTATATTGACTAACTCAATCACTTTGGAGTTCCTGGGAAAACTAAAGTGCGGGGAAGTTTTAGTCAGGGAAAAGGATGAGGTTTTGGTTCTACCTGAGGAGGAAAATAATGCTCCTAGATTTAGTAGTCAACCTTTACTCACTGCGGTAGTGGATCAGACTTATATTTATGACGTTAAAGCAGTGGATCCCGATGGGGATATGCTCACCTATCAGCTAGAAGAAAGTCCTAGGGGTATGGAAATCTCTCCCTCTTCGGGAAAAATTTCCTGGACACCACCAGTAGTTGGTCCTACGTCCGTGAAAGTTGTGGTGGAAGATGATGGGGGTGAGACAGATACTCAGAGTTGGACCATAGATGTGAAGGCTGAAGCTACCGGATTTGTGACTGGGAGAGTCTATTCTGACGAATACTTGCCCGAAGGTGAGACCCTGTCAGTTAAAGCAGTAGTAACAGCGGATAAT
>JACONB010000055.1 GCA_014323965.1 Prochloron sp. SP5CPC1
GACCCGAGCTTTCTTGGTCTTTACCTCAATTTACTGCTTTGACCCAGAACCCGATGAGTTGCAGGCCGATTGCAGCAAATTAATGATGTCGTTTTTTCTGCCCACGGGATCATATGCTACGATGCTACTCAAGCAACTCGCAGCCAGTTTGATTTGACTGATAGAGATTGACAATCCTTCCGTTAAAATCCTTCTGTTAACTATGGCTGATTGGATTTACATTGTTGTTGGCGCGCCGCGATCGGGCACCTCTGCTTTGAGTCTTGCGCTCCGGGAGCAAGGCATTCAAATGTATATGGGAGCAGATTCCCCAGATTTAGACTCCCCCAGTGGCAATCAAGAGGATGCCTTAGCTCGTCTATTGCACAATCGGCTGATGGGCCGCAATGGCTTGGGAAAAACCCGCGATTGGGATAATCCGCGTTATCTTTCGGGTTCTCCCCCAGAGGCTATCCGATCCATTCAAGCCTACATTGCTTGCCGATCGCGCAATCATCAAGGTTCTTGGGGACTCAAAGATCCCCGTTTGAGTTTTCTGATCGAGCCTTGGCACGCGGCAACTCAAAGTTTACCCGTTCGTTGGATTCATATTTACCGACAAGAACGCGAAGCAATGATTCGCAGCTTAACCGCAATGTTACCCCCTCAGTTACGTTATTGCGGGAATTCCCACTCTCTCTATCATTTGGTGGCGAATTGGGCAGAATCCTATCAACTGGCGATCAATTTGGGATTTAGTCGCACGGGTCTACAGCCTTTTCGGTTGAGTTACGAAGAATTGCTTACCCCAGACGGACAGGCACGATTAGCAGACCAGTTCGGTTTTCTCCAACCCATCCGTTGCATTCGCCCCGAACTGAATCGACAGGGTAAGAAGAGTTAATTTGAGAAGAGGTTTAGTTGATGATATTGCTAGAGGTTGTCTTAGGACTCTATACCCTATGGCTGGCAGCCGATCTCCTTTGGCGCTTCTTTCTGGGTCGCCGAGTGATCGCCGAAATCCTAGCTCAACAACAACAGCTTTTGCAAATTGCGGCAGAAGCCACTCATATTCCTCAAATTCAAGTCATTCTGTTCCTGCCCATGCTCGGAGAGCAAGGCAATGTGGCTTCCCTGCTACAGACTATAGATTCGCTAGTATTCCCTGTCGATCGACTTTTGGTGGTACCGATTACAACCGAGCGAGAAACTGCCATGCAAGAACAACGCCAGATGGCAGCGCAGTCTGTTTTACAGGATTTGCAAGCTGGATATCGGGGAAGCCGATTCGTCTGGAAACACTCCCGTATCTTTGCTTCTCGTCGGTTGCAAACTTGGGTTAAGACTTTTGCCACCGATTCCGCAGCCGTGCGAGCAGACTTGGCTCAACTGGTCGAGGGACTCTCGACTAGGGACGTGCTAAAAGATGTTATCGAGAAGGGTGACTTTCGCGCACGAATCGAACCCATCCACTATCCCGAGACAGAGGGAAATAAGGCCAATCAGATGAACTATGCGCTGGCTGTACTACAAAAGGCTGGATTGATTTCTGAACCGACTTCCACCTACATTGGCGTTTATGATGCTGATTCGCGCCCCTGCTCCTTAAGTTTGCTCGCCCTTTCCGTGGCAGCTAACAAGAAACCGGCACCAGCATTCCAGCAGTATCCGATTTATTTGCAGGATACAAACGCCCTCGACCCATTCATGCGAAATGAAGCGTGGTTGCAAACCGCTCGCTCAGTCTGTATCGAGATGCCCCGACAATTCAAGATTAATGCTCAACTGGATTGCGGCAGTCGTTGGGGAACAACTTTTACCTACTGTATCGGCCATGGTGAATTCCTGCGAGCCGATTGGCTACTTCGATCTGGATTTCCCGAACAGACACCAATTGACGATCTACCAACAGGGATGATGCTCTCTCTGGCAGAACAACAGATTGTCCCTTTGCCCATCTTTGATTTTTGCTCAGTTCCCAACAGTGTCTTTGATTTTTTCCGCCAAAGTGCCAATTGGTTTGAGGGCCAATCAGACTACATCAGTCCCTATCAGCGTGCAAAACAATTTTTTACCCACACTTCGCCATTACGGTTGTTCCGAGGGCGATTCGAGCAAGTCATCATTAATCTTGCTTGGGCTTTGACCGGCCCTGTGCGACTCTTGATGATACTTGCCGCCATCTCGTCAGGCTTCTGGGGAATGACACTCCTGCTTGGCATTGTCTTATTCGCTGAGGTATGGAGTCGCTGGTTCATTACCAAACTACTGCTAGATTCTCATCTGGACTGCGAGTCTTTACCTCGCTGGCCGTTCCCTTGGTTTGCTATCACTCGCCCTATTTTGAAGTCCGTGGGTCCTTGTTTGTATCTACTCAGGAAATTAGTGGGTTCTAATGCCCCGTGGTATAAAACGGAACGTTAAGTTTCGAGAAGACATATTTAAGTACTTTTATGTTAGTGTTTATCACCTCACTAAGGCATCCTCAGAACCGGAACTCGACTAGCTTTGATGAAGTATTGAGATTATTAGAAACAACCCTCAAATCGGTATGCAATCAAACTAGTGATCGCTTTCGGGTCATTGTCGTTTGCCACAAACAACCCTCCTTAGCATTTCATCACCCTCAAATTGAGTATTTAGAGGTAGATTTACCCATTCCCAGTCCACTTCAACAAGCTCGAATTGGTATGCCCGCACTGCGTCGTGATCGAGGCTGCAAATACCTGCTGGGTTTAAGACTGGCTCAGAAGTATCAACCAAGCCACATCATGTTCTTTGATTGCGATGACTACATTAGCAATCAACTGGCAGCTTGGGTTGCCGAATATCCCACCGCTAATGGTTGGTTTTTTCAGCAGGGATATCTCTATGACCGCAATAACCAAACTTTAGGAATACTTGAAGACTTCTACCTTTATTGCGGTACTAGCCATGTAGTACGCGCCGATCTTTATCTATGTCCTCTATCCTTACCTGCTCAACCTTCCCAAGAAGAAATCCTTGCCACTGTGGGGGAACACTATCTGCTGTATATCCTCGGCAGTCACCGCTGGGTATCGACTCATTTGGAAACTCAGGGGAATCCCCTGACTCCCCTTCCCTTCTCCGGTGCAATTTATCATGTAGGTCATGGAGAAAACTTATATGCAAAAAGTAGTATGCTTAGTATACAATTAGTTCCCTTGACTCAAGAGATTCGGACTGAATTTAGCCTGCTGGTGTAAAATCTGAGGTCAATTGGTGCCGATCGAGAAAAAATAAAATTGGTAGTGGTTAATCAAATTTAATTGAATGAGTCCTTCTATTCCGGCAAAGCGAAGACAATACTATCCAGAATATTCTGCCCAACCTCTCGGGATTTGGGGTCGCCTAGAAAACTTCTGGTTTTATCTCCGACATCGTCATCTGAGCGATCGCCAGAAAATTCTTTATGCTTTATTACCGCCCCCTTGGATTAGCAACGCCGGGGATCATGCCCAAGTTTTAGCAATTCAGGCATGGCTTGACAAACATTTTCCTGACCGGCCTCGCTTAGAACTCAATCAAGAGCAAGTCATTCATTTTCTGCCTGCCCTACGCCTTTTGATCGCGCCCGGGGATATAATCTTCCTCCATAGTGGCGGCAATCTCGGCGATCGCTATATGTCCACAGAAAGTGCTCGACGCAAATTAATCCAAGCTTTTCCCGAAACTCGGATTGTCAGTTTGCCTCAGACCGTCTATTTCACGGAGACAGAGCATGGTGCAATGCAGTATGCTCAAACGCGAGACATTTACCAAGCTCATCCTCGCCTAACCATTCTCTGTCGGGATCTATATAGTGCCCATCTATCAGAATCTTTGTTACCTAATATTACAACTTTTTGCATTCCGGATTTTGTTCTCTCTCTACAGCCTCGCACGCATCATCGAGATAAAAATGCTCCCATCCTCTTTTGCCTGCGTAATGATAATGATATTGAATCGGTTTTTTCCAGTGCGGACAAGACTCAACTTCTAGCTCAATTTACTGATAGAGCCAAACTTATTGACATTCGCCGAGAAGACCGTGTTTCTCCACAGGAACGTTTAGCCTTTGTTGAAACGACTTTGTCTGAGTTTGAAAAATCTTCTGTTGTTGTCACTGATCGCTTTCACGGCCTCATTTTTGCCGTTCTTTGCCAGCGTCCTTGTGTTGCCCTACCTTCAATCGGCCATAAAATGAGCTTCGGGGTACGATGGTTTCACGAGTTGCCTTGGGTACGGTGGGCTGAAGGGCTTGAAGAAGTCCCTACTTTGGTCAAAAGTTTACTTGACGAGCGAGACACCCCCATCCCGAACTGGAACAAAAACTACTTCGATACTTTACCGGCTGCTTTGGGACTGACAGCTCGTTCGGAATGGTCGCTGACAACACGACTTTATCCAACGACACCAATGGCAACAAATGCTCCTCTCTCTTGGCAGCTCCATCCACAATATCAAAAGCCAGAAGAAGTCACGCTCGATAGCCCCGGCGCGCTTCAGTTTGATGGTAAGACAGTTTCCACCGACCAGTGGTGCTATGTTTACCTCAATCCAAGCGCTCATGATTGGAAGAATATCTGCTGGCGGATGAAAGTTCAAAAGCAGACTAACTTTCGAGAGTTTGCTTTTAATTTCAGATACCAAGATTTCGACAATCGTTATCGTTATCGTTTAGAAGCAGGACGTGCTTTTTTCGATCGTCGAGTTCGAGGCATTTGGGAAAACAATCTTGCATCTGTACCTTATCCGATCGCGCTTGGTGAATGGTATGAAATTCAGATTCAAGCCTGCGGATCGGAGTTTCGACTAGAAGTAAATGGCAAATTTCTACTGCGAAATTTTGACTGCGATCTTCAGAATGGCTCAATTTGCTTAATTCTTTGGGAAACTGACGGTCAGACCAACTTAAATGCTACTGTGAAAGATGTTGAGGTTTTTCAACTCCTGTAGGTAAATCCAATCGAGGTAAGACCATGACACGAGCTACGATTGAAGATGATTTTCTCAAGAAGATTGAATACTGGCGTTCTTGTGTTCGCATGAAGTGGCATGAAACAATCTCTGCCTATGATAAGGTTATTCATCCTAAAATTCCGACTCAATTACCAGAATATTTTGTAGATAGATATTCATTTCGCGTATATCTACATTCTGTTTTCGATCGCGGACAAGATAGAGTTGCAGTTCCAGACTACGATCTTCTTACTGCCTATAACAAATGGTATACTTCCTTGACTCAAACCTTTTCAGGCTTGCCAAACCGTGATTTTCCTCCTCCTTCCTTGGAAGCGAGAATACCTCCCTCTGATTTTCGTACCTTTCTTTTTAAAACATGGAAAGAATATATTCAAAAATTCCCGCTTGAAGTCAGTGAAAATTACTGCCGATATCCCGAGGGGATGTATTGGTTTGAATACTTTCAAAATTCATGTCATTTTCCTAAAAGGCCAGCTTTGTCCGGCCCGGATTACTTTAATAAATTAAGTTTAAAACAGCAAGAATTTTTGATTGAAAATTATGGCGTAACCGGAGTCATGGATTTTTTCATATTTATGCAGCAAGTTCATGAGGAGTCTCATATTCAACAAAAGGGAGAACCCGTACTCAGCGAATTTATACATGCTTGGCTTTGGTGCGATTTTTTAAAACAAAATAATTTAGAAATTTTTCAAATCAATGATGAAACCCAGTTAAGTTGTAATTTGGAAAGATCTTGGGTGACGCAACTTGAATTCACCAAGTCAGAGATGAAGAATTTCTTTCAGGATACATATCTCGGCAGTCTGCTATATTTTTCCGCTCCGATCGCCTATGAAAATCTCTGCTTGGTTGCTTTTATCTTCGATCGGAAAAAGATAAAATATGCCGAATATCTCGAGACGGTTCTGAAAATCTTTCTGCAAAAAGACGCATCGACATGGCAAAATAGTTTGAATCAGAAACTGACATCTGTTGTTGCCGAAAGATTCTTTCAAAATAACGGACGGGTCAAGAAACGCCTAAACTCGAAAGCGTTACTTTCCTTCTCTTGAAGAAAATTTGCAATCAATTCGAGATAAGTAGTCGAACAGAAATAAAGTCAACTAAGCAAAGAAATGTAAATCTGGCTGAGGAGCTAGAAGAAGTTGCACCGCAGAGACGCAGAGAACGCAGAGAGTGTAGAGAGTGCAGAGAGTGCAGAGAGAAGAAGATTGATCATTGTGAAAAGCGATTGGCTACTGTTTACTTTTCTTTACACAGATTACAATCTTTGTGTCCAACTACTTATGATTATACTCATGCGTCACGGTCAGGATCGAGACAACGCTCGAGGAATTCTGAATGGTCATCGAGACTTAGACTTGACCGATTTAGGGCGATCGCAAGTTCAATTAAGAGCAGAGCAACTCCGCGAGGTGTCTCTTGATGTTATTATTACCTCACCATTAAAACGTGCTTATGCGAGTGCTCGGATTGTTGCCAACCACTTGAATTGCGTGCAGATCGAGGTCAACAAGAATTTAATTGAACGAGACTTTGGTTGCTTAACAGGTAAGTCCATCGCCGAGATCCCTCATTATGCCAGCACAATTCTTATAGTAGATGGGGTCAACTACTTTCTTGATGCTCTAGGAGCGGAAAGTTTTCCCGCCCTTCTCAATCGTGCCAAAGGGATTCTCCAATCTCTTCAGGTCACTCATCCCGACCAGAACTTGCTCCTAGTCACTCACGGAGACTTGATCAAGATGCTGCGAGCAGCCTATTATGGTTGGGATTGGGAGAAGGGTTTGAAGACCCCCAATCCAGATAATGCTGGCTTAGTATATCTTCACAAACAATAACCATGGAAGTATTACCTGCATTCAACGATCGGCTCTGGAATAGTCTCTCCAACGAACGCGTTCGCAAGGGTTACGAACACCTTTCTCAATCGGCGATCGAGGTTCTCGATCAATACGGTATCCTCACTTTTGAAGAACTTCTCTCTCTCGTTCACCTCAACGATAAACAACTAGCGTTGATACTCTGGAGACTACTGGAGGAAAAAAAAATCAGCAAGTCTCCTGATGGAAATGGCTATCAACTTCCCAACTCTCCACAACCAACCCACAATGACCAGTTTGGCCTCAACCCTAGAGAACGAAAGATACTTTCCCCAACCCTACACCACTGGCTAGAGGAAAGCTGGCAAAGAGATCGGAAACTCAAAGAAGCCTTTGAAAAGTTTGTCACCTTGGCTGAGGACAGACCGGGGGAAAACAGCAACTATCAGCAACGACATCTCACTTTCCGTTCTTCTTTTCTGCGCGCCCTCTACATGCTAGCACGCGGTGACATCGCCAATAAACGAGTCGTACTTATTGGGGATGACGATCTCACATCTCTGGCTTTGCAGTTGCTGGCACCTTCCGTTAAACTTCTTGTTCTGGAAATCGATCGAGATATCCTGCATTTCTTGGAAATGCGTGGAGAGAGTTTACCCGGTCAATGTACTTACCAAATCATGGATGTGAGTACATCTTGGAATACAAGCCTCAATGGTTCATTTTCCACAGTTCTCTGCGATCCGAGCAAAGAGCTTTATGACCTGTTCCTGCAAAGAGTGGGGGAACTTCTCAATCCTGTTAGAGGAGTTTTTTACACCTGTTTCGACCAAACTTATTCACGAGATCGCACAGACCAAGAATTTCTCTCGCAAATCGTAGCTCGGGGATTTTATATTACTGATGTGATCCCTCGGTTTGTGAACTACCATAGATATCGATCTTCGCTATCATCCGAGTTTGAAACGATAATTCCACACCCCAGACCGGGGAAAGACTCCATCTGCTTCCAAGAAAGTTTAGTTCGTGCAGAACTCATGCAGGAGATTCCCAACACTCCAACCCCTCTCCCATCGTAACCCTAAATCGATATCATGGAATTCTTTGATGCTATTGCTCGATCGATAGACAACCATAGTACATTTAACCTAATTGGTCTTGAAGGCCCTCCATACGCAGGCAAAACAACTTTTGCTTCTAACCTCGGTCTGGAAATGAAGGCTCGATCGATACCCGATCCCATGCAATTCGAGCCAAGACTGGCACAATATTCAAAAATACCTTGGCCTGACGATCGCCCGGACCTCATTTTAGAGCGTCAACTTGCATTTCTTAATGTTGAAGTAATGCGCTGTTCGCTGGCAGTAGACTTAAAAAATTTTGGTTATCCTGTAATTATGGATCGTACTTTGATCTCTCTCTTAGCTTATTTGTATGTCAGAGTCAAGCTCCGTCCCTATCAGTCTGAAGTCTTGGATCTATACTTGGGTCATTGCCATTCTGCTCTGAAAGCGGAAACTCTGGTCATACCCGAGAAATTCTATTATCTACAAACTCCGACAGAAGAGTGTGTTACTCGATCGCAAAGAGCGATTCGTGAAGGAAATCGAGGATGCGATGATACCTATATAATTGCTCGGGATACAGTCGATGCCCTACATGATTTCTATAGGGGTGTCTTTAGTAGAATAAAACCGTGTCGCGTTACTTACATCACGGGATGATAAGATTCCCAACTGAAAAAGTACAGGAAATACATGCCCCAAATCATTGTTGAAGATATGGTCAAAATGTATCGCGTTGCCGAGCGAGAACCCGGACTGTGGGGAGCCTTTCGCGGCATTTTACATCGAACCTATCGG
>JACONB010000056.1 GCA_014323965.1 Prochloron sp. SP5CPC1
CCCTCTCTGCGTCTCTGCGACTCTGCGTGAAACCTCCTAATTACTAATTTTACCCAAAACAATCGCCCCTAAAAGAACAATCCCAAATATCAATCGATACCAGACAAACACCCAAGTACTCTGCTTTTGCAGGTAGCGAATTAACCAAGCGATGGCTAAATAAGACCAAAATGCTGAAGAAACTGTCCCTACTAGCAAAATCAATAGTTCATCAGTCTGAACCCCAGTTTTAACAACCCCCACCAATTCTACCAATCCAGCTAGGGTAATAGCGGGAATGCCTAATAAAAAGGAGAAACGGGCAGCAGTTTCTCTTTGCAAACCGATGAATAAACCCGCAGTAATGGTGGAACCGGAACGAGATACTCCCGGAATTAAAGCTAAACTTTGAGCAAGACCAATTAAAAACCCATCGTAACTATCTAAACGATTGAAATCTCGCACACGCTTGCCCTGATATTCTGCCCAACCTAATAATAAAGCCATGACAATGGAAGCGATGGCAATAGTAGTGGTAGTGCGAAAGGCAGAATTATCTAAATCCGGAACCAAGACTTTCAGCAATAGTCCGCAAATAACAATCGGTAGGGTTCCCAGTCCAATACCCAGCCCCAGGCGAAAATCTTGGGATTTGTAATCTTTGTTACGGATCGCCTTGACCATCCCTATGGTAATATTAGTAATGTCATGCCAAAAATACCATACTACCGCCCCGATACTCCCTAACTGAATGACGGCAGTTATAGTTACCCCAGGATCCCCCCAACCTAAGGCTACCGGGACTACTTTTAAATGGGCAGTGCTGCTGATGGGCAAAAATTCTGTTAATCCCTGCACCATTCCTAAAAAGATTGCATATAAAATATTTATACTTAAATTTATTATTGTAGTAGTGGGTGCTACATCAGCTAAGACTAATTTTTCCATCATTACCAGCACAACACCTAAAATGGCCCCACTAGCCAACAGTAACCATCTTCTTTCTTTTCTTTTCATCATTGCCTCCCACCTTTGTGTTAATTTAATATAAGTTGAATAAACTTGACAAAACTTATTGAAAGCTATCGTGTTCTTCCCTCCTACTTTTACAGCCCCTAATTATGTACCAAAATCAAGCAATTGGAAAAGAAATAAAATCTTAGTTTTCTCAGCAGCAGCATTTCTCGTTTCCGTACCCGTTTTCATTGAAGCACCTTTAGTGCGGTGGTTACCGTCTTTAAGTCTTCTGTTAACATTTGGGTGGGTGTGGTTAGGAGTGCGGTTGTACCAAGGAACCCATACCAAACTCTGGGGCGATTTACTGCTGGGGTTTAGTTGGAGTTGGTTAGCGGGTTCTATTTATTGGGGTTGGTTCCGTTGGGAACCTTTGCTCCATTTACCCATAGAGGCGATAGGTTTACCTTTTGTCCTTTGGTGTTTGTGGTGCCGTTGGGGAATGGTTGGGAATTTATTTTATCTCGGTTCCCTCTTCGGTACCGCCATTACGGATTTATACTTCTATTTAACCGGTTTAATCCCCCACTGGCGTGAATTAATGACAGTAGATCCAGCTTTAGCAACGCCAATTTTACAGGATGCCATCGCTCAAATCCAAACTCCCTGGGGTATCAGTTGGGGGATAGTTCTCACTAATCTCTTATTAGGAGTCAGTTGGATGGCTCTACAAAAACGTGAAAACCACTGGTGGGTTTTTGCCGGAGCAGTACTCACTACTATCTTAGTAGATAGTCTCTTTTACCTAGCAGTCTTACTATTCTAAGGCGTTCATCTGTGTTCATCTGTGGTTACAAAATCCACCCTAAACACTCTCCTAAAGGCAGTAGCAATCTCAAATCGTACCTCTTCTATAGTAATCTCAGGGATAAACTGAGCTAAACTACCCACAGGTTTATCTTTAATCCCGCAAGGAACAATTTCCTCAAAACCACTCAGATCGGGGCAAACATTGAGAGCAAAACCGTGCATTGTGATCCAACGTCGCACTTTAATACCCATCGCTCCTACTTTCCGTCCTTGAACCCAAACCCCAGTTAAACCGGGAACTCTCTTCCCTTGTAGTCCGTAAACCCGCAGCACGGAAAGGATGACTTCTTCTAATTGTCGCAAATACCAGTGTAAATCAGGGCGATATTCCCGTAAATTGAGAATGGGATAGCCCACTAGCTGACCGGGACAGTGATATGTTACCTCCCCCCCTCGTTCGATACGATGAACCTGGAAGTTGGTAGTAGCGGTGTTGAATTTGAGGTTCTCTGGGTTTGCTCCTGTACCGAGGGTGTAGACTGGGGGATGTTCTAGCAAGAGGAGAACGTCCGTTAAGTCAGGGTTTGCTAATCTTTCTGCTACAAGACTGCGCTGATAAGACCAGGCTATGGTATAGGGGACTAGTCCTTGATTGATGAGAAGACACTTTCTTGGGGTGTGGGGTGTGGGGGACATCTAGTTTAAAGAAATGTTAAGGAAAAGTTTTTGATAGTATAAAGTGCTATCATGGAAGTGTAGAAATATTTTAGGGGAGGCAGTTTGGTTGAATTACGCTTATAGGTTTCATCTTGGTTATTTAGGTAACTGGTAACAAATAACTGATAAATGGAGAGTAAGAGTATGAAGCTTTTGATCCAGGGTAACAACATTGCAGTCACAGATCCAATTCGCAAATACGTGCAGCAGAAGTTGGAGAAAGCAGTTAAGCATTTTCAGCATATCACTACGAAAATCGACGTGCATTTATCTGTGGCTCGCAATTTGCGGATAAGCGATAAACATAAAGCAGAAGTGACGGTTTACGCTAACGGTACAGTAATTCGCGCCCAAGAAGGAAGCGAGAACTTATACGCCAGCATTGACTTGGTGTCTGATAAAATTGCTCGTCAGTTGCGTAAGTATAAGGAAAAACACCTCGACAAGAAAACTAACTCTCAAACCAAGACAGGGGAAATAGTTGAAGAGCTAACCATTGAAGCAAATTTAATTGGGGAACGTATTGCAGAATTACCCCCGGAAGTGGTGCGATCCAAGTATTTCCCTATGGAACCCATGACTGTGGAATCTGCTCTGGAACAGTTACAATTAGTTGACCACGACTTCTATGTCTTCCGCAATATCGCTACCAATGAAATTAATGTGATTTATGTCCGCAACCACGGAGGATATGGACTAATTCAACCTCGTAATGGGAATGGTAATGGTAATGCTCAAAGCTTTCAGTCAGTAACGTCAACTGTTGCTTGATTATGTAGGGTGGGCATTGCCCACCTAGCGAGGGACCATAGTCTATAACCCCATTAAAATCCTCAATCTCTCTTCTACTGCTGTGAGAGTTGTAAAAGAGACGATCCCCAAACATTTTTCAAGACGTTCTAGGGAGATAGATCTCACATCTTCAGTCTTGATAAAGCTTCTAACTTTTAGCCCTCCTTCTGGAGGAGAGACTTCTACATGAAATGGAATAGCTTTTTTCTTGGATGTGATTGGGAGAACAACAATAAGTCCCGATGCACCCTGATTGAACAGATCCACTGAAATCACAAGACATGGACGTTTCCCTGCTTGTTCATGTCCTCTAACTGGATTTAGATCTGCTAACCATATCTCTCCTCTTGAGATCCGGGTCATAACTCCTCAACTCCATCACCTATAGTTCCATCCCATATTTCTCTCTCAGCAAGTTCTTCTTTCCATAAGACTTCATTTTTCCTTAAAGCAGCAAAAGCTTGGTTGGATTGTACGAGGAAAAGATTCCTGCGGTAGTTGGCGATCGCCTTCTCAAGAATAGTCTGAGTTGTGTCACCAGATGTTTCCGCTAGTTCCACTAACGCTTCATGAATTTTCTTGTTAATGGTAATGGTCAATAGTTCGGTCATGATTTACTATTATATGTGTTATTTCAACGTCTAAATATTAACCGCAGATACACGCTGATAAACGCAGATAAACCCAGATAGATAGGGATACAATTTTCAATTAATTCTTTATTAAAATTATCTAGTACTTTTGAATGGATTGTCAAGGTTTGTTACAAAACTTAAAATATTACCCTTTGCGCTGGAGCGAGTCTTTCGAGCGGCTACTTTGCTACTTTGCGCGAGATAATATACTCTGTTCCTGGGGTGGTTCAATCTAATATATGCCCCCACTTCCAAGTCATCCTACCTATTCTATTACTTGCCAAACTTTGATAGTATTGTCACGACTACCACTTGCTATAGTAGATCCATCGGGACTGATTGCGGAGGACCAAACGGAAGAGGTATGACCTTCAAGAGTTATTTTCTCTTTCCCGGTAGCTAAGTCCCAAACTTTAACAGTCGTGTCATCACTACCACTTACTATAGTAAGTCCATCGGGACTGATTGCTACAGAATTAACCGAGGAAGTGTGACCTTCGAGAGTTCTTTTCTCAACTCCTGTATCTAAATCCCAAACTTTGATAGTCTTGTCATAGCTACCACTCACTATATTACGTCCATCGGGACTTATTACTACAGAATTAACTGACTTGGTATGACCTTTGAGGGTTCTTTTCTCTTCTCCCGTATCTACATCCAAAACTTTGATATTTTTCCAGCTACCACTTACTATAGTGCGTTTATCGGGACTTATTGCTACAGAATTAACCCAGGAGGTATGACCTGGGAAGCTTTTTTTCTCACCTCCTGTCTCTAAATCCCAAACTTTGATAGTATTGTCAGAGCTACTACTCACTATAGTAAGTCCATCGGGAGTTATTGCTACAGAATCAACCCAGTCGGTATGACCAGGGAGGGTCCTTTTCTCTCTTCCTGTAGCTAAGTCCCAAACTTTGACAGTCTTGTCAGCGCTACCACTTACTATGGTAGTTCCATCGGGACTGATTGCTACAGACTTAACTAAATCGGTATGACCTGTGAGAGTCTGGACAAGAGAAATAGAAGGTTGTTGAGAAGAGATAGGATTCAGTTGAGGTGTCGCTGATATAATCCTAGTGGAGGTGGTCCCAGTTTCAGTATTGAGAGCTTTTAAAGCTTCTCCAGCATTCTGATAACGTTCAGAAACATCCTTTCTGACCATCTTGGTCAACACATTTTCCAAGTGTTCCGAAACGGAAACCCCATGGAACCACAAAATCTCTTCTGTATCCGGATCCTCCTCTAATTGAGATACTTCCAACCCCGTCAAAGCTTGTATTCCTATTATCCCCACCCCATAGATATCACTCGCAAAACCTTGAATTTGTTCGGGAGGAATATATCCGGAAGAACCAACACTCATGGTCAAACTGGTCTGTCCCCTATGATTAATAGTTAAGACATTAATTTCTTTCACCGCACCAAAATCAATCAGCACCAACTTCCCATCTTCTTGACGACGTATAATATTAGATGGTTTAATATCTCGATAAATCACTTTATTATCATGCACATAGGCTAAAACCGTCAATATTTCCTCCAACAACTTCTTCGTTTCTCCTTCTGACCACGGTTCACCAGCAACAATTTCCTGACTCAAATCATGTCCGGGAACAAACTCATAAATTAGATAAAACTCACCCTCTTCCGGGAAATGAGCAAAAAGACGAGGTATTTGGTCATAATTCCCCAGACGGTAGAGAATTTCTGCTTCTTTGTTAAATCGAGGTAAGAGAACCCGGAAAAAAGTGGGTTGTTGTGGTTTCAAATTCTTAACCACACAATAAGGATGACCCGGTAAACCAGTATCTTGAGCTAGATAAGTATCCCCCAATCTATTCTTACCTAACTCTTTGACAATTTGATAACGACCACGGAGTGTTTCTTGAATATGCATTATCTTAACCGCCCCATACAGGGGATAAACGGAAATAAATACAGATATATATAAGGCGGGACATTTTCCAACTCTTAAAGAGTATCATCTTCAAATTGCAAATGCAAGTTCTTTTGTAAAGTCTTGCTCACAAAACTTTACATTCATCCCATGAGGGCGCCCCTAGGGGAACCCCTACCTCATGACCGGCTTTCCCGTAGCAACCACCTTTTCGATAATATCCGCTGCTCTTGACACCCCTCCCGCTCTCTTGATGGCCTCTTGTAGTGATCGGGCATTTTTTTTGTAGGAATCTTCCGTTAACACTTGCCTCTCAGCCTCTCGGAGGGTTTCACGGCTCACTTTACCCAAGGGTACCACCTCTCCTGTCCCGGTCCAAACTATCCGTGCTCCTATGGCAGGGTGGTCGTAGGTCATGGGAATTGCCACCATGGGGACTCCATTGCTCAAAGATTCCAGAGTAGTATTTAACCCGGAGTGGGTGATGGTGAGGGTCGCCTTTTGGAGCAATTCCAGTTGAGGAGCATACCTGACAACGAGAGGATTTCCAGCCCATTCTGAGAGAGATTCTTCCCCAGCAGAATTACCCAAAGAAATCACCAATTGCACATCTAATTCTGCGCAGGCTGAGGCAATATCTCGGAACACCCAGAAAAAACGATTGTGAATCGTCCCCATGGAAGCGTAAATTAACGGTTTCCCAGTTAATTTTTCCCAGGGAAAAGGAGTTGGTTCCCTGATGGTAGAGTTAGAGTAAGGTCCAGTGAAATGGAAGCAATTGGGTAAATGGTGCCTAGGGAATTCAAACTCAGGAGGTTGTTGACTCAATTGAGCTAGTTGGGAGTAGTATTGTGCTATATGAGAATAGGGAGGTAATTTCCAACTTAGGCGATAATGCTTAATTGTCTCCTTGATTGTTTTGCCCGCCCGATCCACTAAACTATAAATAATGCGATTACGCAGTCGCGCCCACCAAGCTGAACTATAAAACCAGGGGGTGCAAAATGGAGGAATATCCGGTTCCCTGTTCAACACTAAAGCATTGCATACGGTAATGAAGGGAATATCCAGAAATGCAGCAATTGTCTCTCCTTCCGAGTGGGTTTGGTCTACTAGCACCGCTTCCACTCCTGCTTCTTTCATAGCTGGTGGGGCGTCCCGGAGGAATACAGCTGTCCCTTTTTCGTACCGATTAATGGTATATCGAAGTCCAGCTAATCCGCTCATTTTCCCTAGTTGGGCAAAGAATTCGGCGTGAGCGCCCCTAGGAAACTCCTGTTCCCCGATAGCTCTAAATTCCAATCCCGCAGTTAATGTAGTTCGTTCACCGTCTGGAATGGTGAAGATGGTGACGCGATGAGACCGTTGACGGAGTTCGTGACCTATAGCGGTCATGGGGTTGAGGTGACCTGCTCCTGGGGGACAGATGATCCCAAAATGAGTCATAAAATATCTTAGAGAAAGTAGGAACCGAAATAGGGTTAGATGCTCTTGTCTCGTGGCCCGCTACGACGGTCCCACAGCGCTGTGAGGTTACGGGCACCGTGCACAAACCCAAGGATGAAAACCCGATCAGATGTAACCTTGTATATGAGTCTGTAGTTGCCAATAAATAGCTCGCGAATTTCAAACACATTAATTTCCGGTACGACCCGGCCTCGCTCGGCAAAGATCCTCAAAGATCGAGCTACTACCCTAACATCTCGCACAAGAGCGGCAGCGTAAAAACGAGAATCTCTTCCAATGAACTCGACTACCTCTATAAGATCTCTGTTGGCGATTTCAGTCCACTTTACAGTTCGATCCACTTTGACATCCTTGCCTCAAATTCTTCCTCTGAGAGCGTGCGATCAGCGTCAACGTCTTCAAGCCCACGCTCAATCTTTTGGCGCACGTAAATATGATACTGAATTTCCTCCAAAGATGCGTCCTCAGGGAGTTGTTCGAGAAGAAGCTTAACTTCTTCTTTAGCTGGAACCATAGCTACGTCTCCTTCTATGTCACAATTTTAAGATCGCTCCTCCATCTTAACTCAACCAAGAGCCTTTGGATTCTGGATTGTTTGCTCCTAGACTCAAAACTGGATCTGCTCGTTTGTTGGAACATCAAACGCAAGAATCGTCAGGATCATTTCCCGATTGGGATCATCCCGGTGACGGATGGCGTAACGAAAGCTTGTCTCTGACGGTTTAGCTAATGTCTCCTTATAATTAGGATAAGCTTCAACAGTTGGTGTGATTGATTCTATAACTGAAGAAAAGTTCTTGTTTTTGTTAAAAAGAATTACTGCGACTTTTGTATCTCGCCATGAACTGTAATTCAGTATCTGATCTAGGGTTTCGGTCAGTTTTTTCGGCCCACCCCAAAACTTACACTCACCAATGAAAATGTTCTTGTTATCAACTCTTATAAGAATGTCTGTCTTTCCTCCGTAGTTCAAAGTCTCACCAGTTGCATTCCCTTCAAAGTGGCCATTAAGTTGTACTAGAAAGTGGCTCCGCAAACACTCCTCATCCATATTGATAAATGCAGAAGGGCTACGCTCCATCACCAGAGCCATATTTTCGATTACCTTAAAGATGTGATTGTAGTGTTCCATGGACAGCACAGGTTCAGGCACATAGGGAGCTGTGCTTGCGACTGGTGGCTTCGGTTGGATTTTGCGTCGAATCTCAGGAACAGTATAGGTAAGGGGAACATTAGACCGTTTCTTGA
>JACONB010000057.1 GCA_014323965.1 Prochloron sp. SP5CPC1
GGTTCACAAGGACCGAATCAAGGAGGGTATCTCTCGGAAGAGCAGCTTAACAGCGATGAGACCGGGGAGCCGTATGAGCGTAGATACGGTACGGTTCTAAGAGGAGGCGCTCCCTGGTAACAGGGACGTCGACCTCATCTATATAGCGCTAGTCATTCAGGTTAGGACGTAAACTAGGAACCAGTTGAGCATCTTACTAGACCCATGGCCAAACCCTACAGCTACGACCTGCGCCGCAAAGTGATCGAGGCCATCGAATTGGATGGCATGAAACGGAGCTACGCCAGCAAAACCTTCCGCATCAGTCGCAACACGATTAACCTGTGGTTTCGGCGGCGAGCTGAAACGGGGGATTTCGCGGTGTTGGTCTTGGCTCAAGAGTCGGATTCGCAAGCAGGCGACCTTGCTGTGACACCCTCCGGGAAGCTATGGAGCATGTCCTTCGGGCCGCGTCCTAACCAGAGTGGCTAGTGCTATATAACTGGTAACTGGTAACTGGTAACTGGTCACTGCTATAACAATCTCCCGAAAGCTTTGTACCACCGTCATTGAGAAAATTTTGTCTTGAGTATATCTTGTAAATACGCCTAGGGTCACTGCTATAATAATAAAAAATTGAAAATATAGCCTTTCGGGATATATTTAAATATAATAACATCACATAATCTAAGCATTACTTAACTTAAATAAACAATGCATGTCGAGAATTATTGAAAAAAGTTGGTAGCGGTGCCCATACGGGGAAAGATTTGACTCGCCCTGAAGCAGAAGCAGCGACGAGAATGATTCTCTTAAAAGAAGCCACCCCGGCCCAAATAGGGGCATTTATGATTGCTCATCGCATCAAACGACCCACAGCAGAAGAATTGGCGGGTATGCTGGATGCTTACGATGGCCTCATACCTACATTAGAGACATCCCACCCTATTACTGTTTTTGGTACTCCCTACGACGGAAGGGATCGCACTGCTCCAGTTACCCCCATTACTGCCCTTATTTTAGCAGCAGCAGGAGTACCCACAGTTATGCACGGGGGGGATACTATGGCTACAAAATACGGTATACCCCTGATTCAAATCTGGCAAGGATTAGGGGTAGATTTTGCCCCCTTATCTTTCTGGCAAACAGAACAGTTACTGGGGAAAACGGGAATGGGATTTTTCTATCTCCCCCGTCATTTTCCCCCATTTAAAGACTTAGTTACCTATCGAGATGAAATTGGAAAACGTCCTCCTTTTGCTACTATAGAATTGATTTGGTCTCCCTGTAGAAGTAATGTTCATTTCGTCTCCGGTTTCGTTCATCCCCCTACTGAAGACCGTTTTCGGGAAACTTTTGCTTTGCGGGGAGTAACAGAGTATACCACAATTAAGGGTTTAGAAGGAAGTTGCGACCTTCCTCCCAGTCGTACTGCTATTATTGGGATAAAAAATGAGGAATCTTCCTTTGAACGCTTGTTACTCCGTCCTCGGGACTATGGCTTTGAAGGAAAAGATGTCCCGTTAGAATCTATTGGGCAACTCCTAGCACAAATTAGGGCAGTTATCCAAGGGAAAGCTTCTGAGTTAATGCAAACTGCTATTTACAATGGAGGATTTTATCTCTGGCGTTTTGGTGTTTGTGCTGATTTAGGGGCTGGTTTTGGGCGAGCGGAAGAAATGTTAACAGGGGGTGAAGTAGAGGAGAAACTGGGAGAAATAATCGCCCAAAGTCCCTAGGGTGGAGCAACACAAATCTTCGAGGCTGTTGGGTTTCCTTACCTCAACTGAGGTAGCTGGTAATTTCTATATTACAGATATACTACAAAAGGTCAAGGCATGGTAGTGAATCGCGCAAAGCCGCCAAGACGCAAAGGAGATGATTAACTGACCACAGTAATCGCCAATCCCGTTTATCTCACTGCGCTCTTAAAGACACTGATAGAGAAAACCGTGAATATAGCAATGAGAGCAGCCAAAAGTTCTTGAATTTCGCTAGACAAAGGCACAAAAACCAGCAGCAATTAAATAGTAATCCTAATTTACCCTATAACCTTTTACAAAAATAGCTGAGAAAGGTATTTTCAGCCCAGTTGACTCCTACAAACAAACTACTACAGGATGATAATACCCTATTAGCATTAATCCGATTCCAACCGTAGGTGATTTTCTTTCTCGTTTTAGTTAAACCCTCGTAATCTTGTTGTTTCTTGGTTTCTTCAATTTGATAGTCCTCCCGTTAATGCATCTAAACTCTCTAAAATCAGTTCCTCTCCTGGTTTTGGATACTCCATAAACTGCAACTCAACCAACACCCTTCTTTGCGCCTTTGAGATTTTGCGCGAGACAATACAATTATACCACAACGCAGCTGGTAACTTATTACTGCTCACTGCTATAACCCCATGTTACCAGAGCATATCCCCAATAAATGACATAGAGAGCAACTACAATCCCAATTATAACCCGAGCTGGGATAGAGGTGTGCCTTCGCAACAAGATAAAACAGCCCGCAAGAACAGCGATCGCCTCCAAAGGAGCCACAATATTACCGTAGTGGCGGGGATCCCAATAGGAAACGGGACTGTCAAAACGCCAATTGGAAAAAGGGAAAAAGTGGTGGTGGCCGTCATTATGGTGTAGGGGTAAGTCTCCCAGGGCGTGGAGGAACATGCTTGCAAAGAAAGCAATAAACCCCATAGCACCCCGATAATAGCTCACAACCCCACCGATAATTATCAGGGGAAGGGAGTTGAAAATATCAAAAAACGCTTGCCAACTCGAATGGAAATAATGCACGGACCAAATTAATTTTTCTGAAGTACCTCGGATAAACTTTTCCCAGAGGTAAAAGATAAACATTGGTAAATCAGGTAATATAGCACCTAATACTATGGCAAGATTGTTTTCCTCCTGCTTTTGATTTCCCAAAATGAGGAGATTAAGAATAGCGTGAGCTGGGGTGTTCATAACCAGGTAGCCACTGAACGCAATACTTCGGGAATGGTAACATGGGGGGGAAACTCTAAGATAGTTTCGGAATACTTCAGATATCCTGATTCCCTAAAAGCCAGGAGCATTCGGGATAAAGCCCCCCAAACATCGGCATCGAATTCCCAATCTCCGCCCCTAGCAGCATAGCAGGAAATGGATTTCAATGCCCAAAAAAAGCTATTGCGCACTATGGAACCACCCTTTTTATAATTGGGCAAATCTTCTTGATGAATGGTAAGAATATTGTCTTGGAGGGAAACTCTCATTTCTTTCTCTCTGCGCTGGAGCGAGTCTTTCGAGCGGCTACTCTGGGCCTCTGGGTGAAACCTCCATCATATCTTATTGAGCCAAAACTTTCAAAGCCAAACTACCCACTGAGAGAGTAATAGTAATGAAAGCAGTCATGGCAGCTCCGATTAAGATTAAACTGAGTGCCCACAACCGGGCATCCCAAGCTGAAACCTTCTTGTTGGTTTCTTCTTGAGCAGTTTTGACTTCTTTAATTTGTTTTTCTGTCTCTTGTTGAGCAGTTTTCACTTCTTGTCGTATTTCTTTAATTTGCCCCTCCATGGTAAGGAGGCGATCGAAGATTTTAACCAGCAGGTCTTTTGTTTCGTTACTTTGGCTACTGTGGTCAATATTAGAAGCTTGGGTCATGGTTTTTCTCTAATTATTTGATTGTTATTATAATATAATATACACAACATATTTTGAGAAAAATTTGTAGTGAGGAGTGGAGGTAAGCTCCGGAGCCAGACACACCTGAGTTTGTGGGCAATGCCCACTTTACAGCCTAAGGCAATACCTCTTTTAGCTGATGTTGCTGCCAAAGAGATTGATATAAACCAGGTGCTTGTAATAATTCCTCATGAGTGCCACTTTGGACAATTTTACCCTGATCCATTACCAAAATCCTGTCTGCGGTAGAAGCAGCAGACATTTGGTGGGAAATAAAAATCACTGTCCGACTTTCCACTCCTGAGGAAAGATTGCGCAAAATCTCTGTAGCTGTTTGATTATCTACACTAGAAAGAGCGTCGTCGAGAATTAACAAAGGAGAATCTACTAATAATGCTCTTCCTAAAGAGGTGCGCTGACGCTGTCCTCCAGAAAGGGTAATCCCCCTTTCCCCTATTAGAGTCTCATATTGCTGGGGGAAATTGAGAATTTCTGGGTGAATTTGGGCTAGTTTGGCAGCATGTTCTACCTCCCGTTGTTCCATTAATGGTTCCCCATAGCGGATGTTATTTTTAATGGTGGTACTGAAGAGGAAGCTGTCTTGGGGAACGTAGGCGATCCCCCGACGTAAGTCTTGTAGTCGCAGTTGGGTAATATCATAGTAATCCAAAAACAATTGCCCTTCTTCCAGATCCAGCAAGCGTGGGATAGCATTAGCGAGGGTAGACTTACCGGAACCAATGGTTCCCACAATAGCTACCGTTTCTCCTGCTTTAATAGTGAAGTTGAGGTTGTTGAGAGCTGGTTTTGAAGCTCCTGGATAAGTATAACTCAGGTTCCGCGCTTCCAGGTTACCTTTTATCCTTCCTGGCAAGGATATAGCCCCTGGGGTATTCTTAACTTTAGCTTCGGCATTGAGAATAGCTTCGACCCGATCAATACTCACTTCCCCTCTTTGATAAGCAGTAATGGTAAAACCTAAGAGAGCGGTAGGGAAGGCTAAATTTTGCACTAAGATAACTAAAGCAACAAAATCCCCAATGGTCATGGCACCTTGGGCGATGGCTCCTGAACCTAACCAGAGTAAAATGGGCAAACTGAGATTAGCTAAACCTTCCACTATGGGAAAAAGAATGTATCTGGTTTTCACTAGTTTTAAATTAGCTCCCAACAATTGGCGATTTTTTTTGGCAAACTGCTGCCTTTCGTTTTCTTCTTGGGCATAAATTTTAATTAAAGCGATCCCACTCACATCTTCCCGCACCAACTCGCTCAGATCCGAGAGTTTCTCCTGGACATCTTTTTGGTAGTCTCGTAACTTACCGCCGAATAATTGCACTAGGATGAGCATTAGGGGGTAAACCATGAGGGCGATGGAACTGAGGCGCAGGTTTATGGCTAACATTGATGGTATAGTAAAGCCATAGGCAAAGATAATATTGATGATGCTCAGAATTGCAAACCCCAGCAAGCGGCGAATATTGTCCACATCACTGGTGGCTCGGTTCATTAAGTCCCCAGAGGTATTAACGGTAAAATAGGATGGTTCTAGAGTCAGGAGATGTTGGAAAATATTTTGTTTTAGGTCGAATTCTACCTGACGTCCTACTCCAAAGATAAAGATTCGGGAGCACATGCGAATTACCCACATGAGGGAAGCTAAAAGGAGGATAAATAATCCATATTTGGATAGCTGATGTAATGTAAAATCTTCTCCTAGTTTATCCACAATATCCCGAATCAACAAGGGTATGTAGACAACGAGACCATTAACTAAGGATAGGGCTAAGATACCCAATCCAACTTGCCGCCAATGGGGGCGGAGATAATTTCCTAATTTTGCTAATCGTGATTTTGCCATCGTTTTATATTCCAACTCAAATACATGGTATCATTTACAAGTGCAATTATCTTTAATAAAAAAAAGAGGTAAATCATGTCCGATTCAATCCAACTGATAGAACAAAGCTTTGACAGAGTTAAACCCCGCGCTCCTGAATTTGCCGCCAGTTTTTATCAAAATCTCTTTAAAGCGTACCCTGAAGTGAAGCCGCTGTTTGCCGAAACGGATATGGAGGCGCAAAGAGAAAAGTTGATTAGTATGTTGATGCTAGTAGTTTTTAATCTCCACCATCCACAAAACTTAATCGATACCCTCCAAGGACTGGGAAGCCGTCATGTCCAATATGGCGTTTTACCCGAACATTAACCTATGGTAGGCGATGCTCTTTTAACTACTTTTGAGCAGTATCTGGGGGAAGAGTGGACTACAGAGGTACAACAAGCTTGGGTGGGTACTTACACTGACATTACTGCTATGATGTTAGCAGGTGCTGAATATGATGCTGAAATAGTGAAATTAGAAGCACCGGGAGAAAAACGGTCAACCTCTCAAGTACCTCAAACCCACGACCATAAAGCAGAACCCGTCTATAGTACAATTAATTGGCCAATTATTGGCGGTATATTGGGGGTAGCGGGGTTTATAATCATTGTTTTGCTTCTTTTATAGGATTTCACACCTCATAGAGTGTGGTAAGATTATGATAGAGTTGTGAATCATTGGGACGGATAACAAAGATGATTAAAGTTTCCTCGTTTTTAGTAGCAGTTATTGTTTTGGTCTTAGTAGCTGGGGTTTTTGTCACTACTCGGACTGATGTTAATCCCATAACCAGTAGTTCTGTAAGTGGGTTGGCTACCTTAAGGACTATGGCGCAACAGTCGGTTCCCTATGAAGTGGCTCTGACTAATGGGAAGCCCACTCTCCTAGAATTCTATGCTGACTGGTGTAATGCTTGTCAATGGATGGCTCCTAGTTTAAATAAATTACATAACAAACACAGTAATGTAAACTTTGTTATGATAAATGTAGACGATGTCCAATTCCAGGAACAAGTGCAGCAGTATGGGGTGAGTGGGTTACCCCAAATTACTTTACTCCAACCAGGAGGTGCTGTGGAACAGACTTTGTTGGGGAACGTCCCGGAAAGGGTGCTCGTTCAAAATTTACAACATCTTATCCCAGAAGTATAAAACGATGAAACTATCGGTAAAAGAAGCAATTGAACAAAGACGAGCTGCTCGCTCTTTTAGCTTGGATCCTATTCCTGAGGATATTCTCGCCAAAATTTTCCGTCTTGGGGTACTCGCACCCTCCGGGTTTAACTTACAACCGTGGCGTTTTATTGTGGTAAGGGAGGAAGAGAATAAGCAGAAACTGAGAGCTTGTGCTTTTGATCAGCGTCAGATTACAGAAGCACCTGTGGTTTTGATTTGTTGTGGCGATCGCAGAGTGAATAACCCTGATTATATCGAAAATGTGATTCAATTGGGGCAAGAAGCAGGAGCGATGAATGATAAATATGCCAATTCTATGCGTTCTGCTATTCCCCAATTATTCCAACATCATCCTTGCTTTGAGTCAAGAGAAGCTTGGACTAACCGTCATACTATGCTAGCAGTAGCCCAGATCATGATTGTAGCCCAAAGTTTGGGAGTGGATAGTTGTCCTATGGAAGGGTTTGTAACTGCTCAGGTTAAGGAAGCATTTAATATTCCCCCTGAGGTAGATGTTTGCTGTTTACTCCCCCTGGGGTATGCAAAGGAACCTCTGAAACAATACGGTGGACGTTTCCAGAACGAGAAGATTTTTTTCAACGAGACTTTTCAAGAAGATATAGTCCTTTGATAGTAGTAGTAGTAGGTTGGGTTAGCGACAGCGTAACCCAACAAAACCATTCAGCTGGGTTTCGTTCCTCGACCCAGCCTACAAACTACCAGACTGTTTTCTGAATCAACTCCACCAAAGTAACTGAATCATTCGGGAATTTTCTTGCAAAGAGCAGTTGTTTTTTTTGTTTCATAAATACCGTCAATTAAAAAGTCGTCTTTTTCTTGAAAATATTGAATATGCTCACTATCTATGATCGCAGGATATGGAGGGGTGTTACGAGACCAATCGGCGAATGTGAGACTTCCAGTAACTTGGTCTTGGAATTGAGAGTTACCAATAATCGTTTGAAAGAAGGACTCGTCAGGAATCCATGTGTTTTTGAAAAAGCGCACAAACTCAGGATTGGCAGCAACAAATTCTATTATATATTGAACGGCAGAGTGTGTTAGTGCCCAGAATTGAGAGCCACCATAAGGTTTCATGTCTTTAAAAATAGGCTCGTAGGGTCTTTTGATATTCCAACGACCTACTTCAAGCTTAATATCATGCATAAAAAGTTTATAAAAGTCAATATTAGGATAAAATGTTGCAATCCTACGTAATGGCATTTCGGCTGATTTATTCGGAATTTCCACAGTACTAATAAATTCTAGGCCATAATGCTGCTTCAAGTAGTTTTCAATGTATATTTGTGATTTCAATGGATAATCAACTCCACTTAAAAGGCAATAATAATCACACCCATTTTTGCTGTTCAGAGCTTCACTAAGCAAATTGAGTGTGGCTTGCACCATAGAAAAAGCTCCCCAGTTAACCGAAACTCTCTTCTTTATGAAGACGACATTTTCTTGAGTTATTCTTTTCCTGAATTCCACAAGTGTACTTTTTGAGTCAATGTGAACAAAAACCTTTGTATTGGGAGTCGAAATGGCATTTATGAGCCTCTCAAAATGGTCTGGATTATTGTGGGCAAGGATTAGATAACAGATTTTCATATGCCAAAAAACCGGGGTGAAACAAAAAAAATACTACCTCTAACTCAACTGAGCTACTTTACAATCATCCAACAGAGTAGAGAATAAAAGCAAGTCTTCCACTGTCATACGGAGAAAACCATCTTCGTCCACCCGAAACTGAACTTTAATTCTATCGGTTCCCGGTTGTCCGGGAG